>JBHHVM010000501.1:0-2835 GCA_046754265.1 Phycisphaerae bacterium | reverse complement strand
CGCAGTCGGGACAGGTCTCGAGGGGGACGTGGACGGTTTCAGTGTTCTCTTCGGGCGGAGGGGGACGATAACTGAACGTGCCTTGGCCCTTCTTGCGACCGGGCTTTTGGGGCTCGGACTTTTTCGTGTCGCGGGAGAAAGGGGTGGCTTGGCGTTTGCTGTTGCGCAGTTCGGCTTCCAGCTTGGCGAGTTGCGCTTCACGGCGCCGGACTTTCGCTTCCAGCTTCCGACAGTTGGGGCAATCCGTAGTAGCCTTCATGGAAATATTATCGGACGTTCGCCGCGCTTTGCTTGATGCCTACGCCAAAAGTCGAAACGACAAGCCAGGAACACCAATTGCAGCCCAAGAACGAGGCCGAAAATGCGAAATCTTGACTTTTGGCGGTGGCGTCTTGCTTGAGGAAGATGCGAAAAAAAGAAAAAAAAGCTCTTGAAATCTAGTGGGGGGGGTAAACTATCCTGTAATTGGTTGTTCCTCGTAGGCTTCAGGCGAAGCCGGGGACGCTAAAGAAGTACGCGCCAACGGTAGAAAGCAGTCCCCATGAAATCTCTTGTTTTGACAGTAGCAGTCCTGGCGGTCCTATGGATTTCACCGGCCTGGGGACAAGTGGGAGACCCGGCCTCGCCGTACGGAATCAACGTGCATTCAGCCGGCAGTGCGGCGAGCCATGCTATGATCGGCACCATGATGGACGCGGGTGTGGACTGGCTTCGCGTTGATTTTCACTGGTTCCGGGTCGAGCCCAGCCAGGACAACTTCAACTGGAGCTATTACGACGGCTTGGTTAATTACTTGCAATCCCGCAGCCGGCCGGTGAACGTCTTTGCCAATGTGCACGTTCCGCCGGCCTGGGCTACGCAGTCCGGTACGGTCTCCAACGACAGGCTCAACAGCACGGCCGATTGGGTGGACGTTCTGACCCGGGCGGTTCAGCGTTACGCGGGTACAATAGATTACTGGGGCTTTTACAACGAACCTGTGGCCACCTGGAGCGGCTCGAGTACCGACTACATCAACGAGATCATCAAACCCGGAGCTGACGCCATCCATGCGGCCAGTGCCGCCGCCAAAGTTGCCGGGCCGGACCTGGCCCATTCGCCCGGATGGTACGACTGGATGAAAGATACCATCGAACAGGCCGGCGACAAAATTGACTATCTATCTCACCATACCTACGGCAGTTCACGCAGCCAACTCAACGACAGGCTCAACGCCAGCACGACCTTTGGCAGTAATCCCACTTGGTGGGGGCTGGTCGAACCTTCGGTGCGGGAGGTGTTGGAATACACTGGCTGGAGCAAGGATGTCTGGCTGACGGAGACCGGTTGGAATACGGCCCCGCCGCCGGACGGTGCCGATCAGCAATATCAGGCCGATCGCTTGACCGATTTTTTCAATGACTGGTTTGGCGACACTCCCAACGTGGGCGATTGGCTGGACAAGGGCTTTATCTACGATATGTACGATGATCCGGGAATAAGCACCAAGGGCCTACTCGAAAGTGACGGCACGCCCAAGCTGGGCTACCAGGCGTATGCTGATTTCATCGCCGCTAATCCGGTTCCCGAGCCGGCGACGCTGGTGATGCTGGCGCTGGGCGGGTTGGCTCTTGTACGGCGTAGAGCGAAGAACGTGTAGTGTGAGAACCGTTGCTCAGCCGAAGACGGTGGGTCGAAACGACCCACCCCACAAGAACGGAAGCTATAGATGAACATTCGAATCAACGTCATTACGATGCTTGGGCTGGCGATATCGTCAACAAGTCTTGCTCAGGACCTGACTGGGGTAGACTACTATGGCTATTACCTGGACGATTGGGGCGTGACCCTCACCGAAGCGAGGGTCGATGCCGTCAAGACGTATACCAACACGCAGATCATCATGGGCACCGGGCCGGTCCGGGCCAATGTACAAACGCTCGCCAGCCGGGGAATGAAAGCCATCCCGGAGTTGACCGGCGTCTTCCACGGCGTCTCGGAGTCCCTGTGGCCCGGACGATTGGCCAGCTTGGCCACGGATCTGAGCGGCTTGACCGGTAGCATCGCAGCCATGTACGTCATGGACGAGCCTTACTTCAACGGCTGGGACCAAGCCAAACTGCAACGGGCTACGGCTCTGGTCAAGGCACAGTTCCCCACCATCCCCACCATGACGGCCCTGACCACAGCCAGGATCGACAGAGGTGTACCGAGCAACATGGACTGGGTCGGCATAGACCCCTATCCCTTTGACAGGGGGCCGTTGGTGTACGGCCTGTTTCCCGCGCTGGCCAGATCAGACTATGACAATGAGATTGACCAGGCACTGATCGACCTGCAAACGTATATGCTCAACAAGCCGGTCTTCATGATCGGCCAGGCCTTTGAAAAGGGCGGCATGTTGCCCGAGCCCGAATGGCAGCGCTGGTACTGGGACACCGCCCGCGAGAATGACAACATCATCGGCCTGATGTGGTTTGCTTATGACCGGCCGGGACTCGGCGATACAGCAATCGATTCACCCCAGTCCCTGGCCGAGCATCAGCAGATCGGCGCCGAGATCGGTATTCCCGAGCCGGCGACGCTGGCGCTGCTGGCGATGGGCGGATTGGCGCTGCGACGTAGGAAGTGATTGAGACACAGATTTGCACAGATTGAGACCGATATGATAGAGAGAGTAATCATCCGTATTCATCAGTGTGGATCAGTGTCTGAAAAGGATGTTCCTATGCGAAAGTCATTCCCATTGATTGAGCTCTTGGTCGTGGTGACGATCCTTCTTCCGGCGCTGCAATCAGCGCGAGACTCGGCAAAGGTGACCGTGTGTCTGAGCAACGTCCGACAAATCGCCACGGT
>JBHHVM010000500.1:0-2837 GCA_046754265.1 Phycisphaerae bacterium | reverse complement strand
CCTGGCCAAGCCAGGCCCCCAAGGCGTCGAGACGCTGGCCCGAACTCAACTCCTCCAAGACCCTGCCTGGACCACGCCGACCCTGATCGGAACGCGGCTCTACCTACGAGACCGAAAAACCATCATGGCCGTGGATTTGGGGTAAACGGCACGTCCCGAAAACACCGACCCTGTCCGCTGGGCCGAAAAGGTTGGCAGGCACGCGCCATAGCGGGACCCATCGGCAATCGCTCTATTCTCGCCCGCAGAATCGGCCGCTGCCGGTGCCTGCGAATCGTCCACTGGCACGCCGGCGGCCGCATGGCCAATCGCGTGTTGCTCTTGTGCCCTGCAAATGGCACAGCCGCCTGAATGGCCCTCCGGGGGTCAATCGCTCGCGGCTGGGATTCTTTACCCATCGGCCCCTGTGGCACGATGCCGCGGGGCGTTATGATACGGCCGCCTGTGAATGAACGGGTCGGGGCCTCGACGGCGGAGGAGTCCCAGCCTGGGTCGGGCACTATATCCGCAAGAAAAGTGCAGAATCTGTACATACGTATAGGCGGACCGTAAATGTCGGGGTCCACAGGGGATAGTAGAGGCTGGCAGGACCGACCCATTGACGCTGGGGTTGAAGCGGAGTTTTCCGCGCAGTTCGACGCTTGCTACCGGTCGTTCTGGCTTGTTGCTGCGGGCGTGGTCAATAATGCCGCGCTGGCAGACGACGTTGTTCAGGAGGCAGCCATCATCGCCCTGAACAAGCTGGGCGAGTTCGAACCGGGGTCGAACTTCAGGGCCTGGATGGGGCAGATCGTCCGCTTCGTGGCCTTGAACCATCTCCGCAAGCAGCGGCAGCGCCAGGCTGCCTCACTGGACCCAGCCATTTTGGAGGTGGCTGTGCCGCACTCGCCATCCAGCGAACCCACGCCCGAGTTGCACCTGTCCGGACGAGGCCAGTTGCCGGAGGGGCAGCACCATTTTGACGATCGGGTGGTCCATGCCCTGGGCTCGCTCAGCGAGGTGGCCCGGGCTTGCCTGCTGTTAAGAACCGTAGAAGGTCTGTCCTACGTGGAAGTGGCCTCGCTGCTGGACATTCCCGAAGGGACCGCCATGAGTCACGTACACCGGGCCAGGCGGCAGATGAGGGAACGCCTGGCCGGGCCGACCGCAAATGATGAAAAGGGAGAGGCGCGTTGAGCGACGCCATGTCTCACGAAGATCACCCACAACTCGATGAATACCTGGATGGGTTGATGAGCCCGGCGGATCGGGCAGCCTTTGAGTCGCAAGTCCAGGCCGACCCGGTCTTGCGGGACCTGCTGGACCGCCAGCAGCAGATCGACCAAGCCCTGAAACGCCGCTTCGGCCCGCCACCGGCTGGGGTTGCCCTCCAAGGCATCCGCGAGCGATACGCCTCCGCCCGGGTCGAGTCAGGCCACGCCCCGGCAGCGCCCCGCAAACACCCCGTGCGAGCCGGCGGGTTTGGCCGACAGGCCCTGGCAGCCGCAGCCATCATCGCCATCTTTGTGTTTTCCGGTTGGCGACTGTGGGATCACTACGGCCCCAAGCCCGACAAGTATCCACCCCGCCCCTTCAAGAGCCTGGTGCAGGTTTACCAGGACACCCTCAATACCGGTCTCGTCCCCGATTGGGTCTGCAAAACGGATGAAGAATTCGCCCGCACATTTGGCAAGCAGTTCGGTCAACCGCTACTGCTCGGCCAGACGCCGGCTGGGGTTCGTGCGGCAGGCATTTCCTACTGCAACAGCTTGACGCCCCGCACGCTGGTTTTGCTGGCCACCGTGCAGGACAAGCCCGTGCTGGTGTTTGTGGACCGTGCGGACCAAGACCCCGGTCAAAAGCTCCCCCCGGACAGCCCCCTACACCTGTTCAGCCGAACGATCGATAAGCTGGTGTTGTACGAGCTTTCGCCGTTGGCACAACCCCATCTGCTGGAGTTCATGTACCGGCCGGATTGACCCGCTCAGTGGCCCTTCAACCGGAGGCTATCCCGCCGGTTGCGGCTGCGCGGCTGGGGCAACGTAGTGGGTCGCGCTGCGCGTTCTAAACACCTTCCCGTCAAAAGTGGTGACCGACGCCTTGGAGCGGAAGAAGTTGATCTTCTGGGCGGCAGGCATGAGCTTGCCCAACATGCCCATCAACTTGGCCACGATCTTCTGGGCGTGAGGGTCGGGAATGCCCATCGATGCCATGCCCCCAACCATCTGGACCACACCAATAACCTGGGACAGTTGGGCGCCCAACTGGCGCAGATCGGTGAAGGAGACCGAGTAGAAGTCGCCTTCGGGCAACAGGGCTTCAGCCATGATCTGCTCGTTCTTGGTCACGTTGGGATGTTCACCGGCCGCCGTGGCCAGGCACAAGGCCGCCGCCTGCTCCGACGAGCCGAAGATGATGAACCCGTCGGCCACGCCCAGGACCATGGGCTGGGGCGACACCTGCATGAAGATGTTCTGAAAACCGGTCAGCTTTTCGTGCGAAGCCGGGGCGGTCCGGATGGCCAGCATACTCAGCATGGGGTTGCTCGAAGCCATTTCCGTCAGGGCGGTCCCCAGGAATTTCAACGCAGCCTCAATCTTTTCGCGGGCGGCCGCTTCATCGGTGACCCGAATCAGATGGACACTGGCATCGCCACTTTCCAGCCTCAAAGAGATTTCAATGGATTGACCCTGCAACCAGCTCAACACATCGGCCCGGAGGTTGATGCCCACGCTCTGCTGCAAATCGGCCCACTTGGCCAGGGCCTGCTCGCCGGGGGGGCCTAACTCGCGGACGGTCTGCTCGATAAAGTCATACAGGGCGGGAACGTCGATGCCGCTGTTGACCGAAAACGACGT
>JBHHVM010000499.1:0-2839 GCA_046754265.1 Phycisphaerae bacterium | reverse complement strand
CGGGCCTGATCGCCCAAGCCCGAGAAGAAATGACCCGCGAAAGAAAGATGCGAAAAATAGACCCCGACAACCGTCAATACGACGGCCCCGGTCCAAGAGAACTGTAGGGTCCGCTGTGCGGACCAGAGACAGGACACTATGCAAGACAGAATCAAGCAACTACTCCCTGAACTGGACGAAATCCGCGACGAAGGCCTGCGCGAAAAAGTCATCAAAGTGTGGGCTGAGTCCATCACGGCCGGCGGGTGGCAGCCCGAGGAATTGCTGGACATCCCGTTCACCCTACTGGCCGGCAAGATCGAAATGAAGTTCATCGAGCACGTCCGCTGCTGCGTGCAGATGTGCCTGGCCGTCGAAGATGTGCTGCACGGCGTGTGGGGCGAGCGCGTGCCCATCGACCACGACACGCTGATCGCCGGGGCCCTGCTGGCCGACGTGGGCAAGCCGCTGGAATACGCCAAGAAGGACGGCAAGCTGGTCAAGGGGCATTACGGCGACATGCTCCGGCACCCGTTCAGCGGGGTGGGCATGTGCTACAAGCACGGCCTCCCGCCGGAAGTCATGCACATGGTGGCCACGCACTCAAAAGAAGGGGACCACGTCCAGCGGACCATCGAGTCGATCATCTTCCACCATGCGGATTTCATCGACTTCGACATCGCCAAGGCTGTGGGCAAGTAGGGTCCGCTACGCGGACCAGAAAAATCGGGACAAAGCTGTGGCACAGACTCTGATCGAAAAAATCGTCACCCGCTACGCGGTGGGTTTGGCTGATGGCGAACGGGTCCATTCCGGCGACATCATCGCCGTCCAGCCCAAGCACGTCATGACCCACGACAACACCAGCGCCGTCATTCCCAAATTTCAAAAAACCGGGGCCGGCAAGATTCTCAATCCGGGCCAGCCGGTCTTCTGCCTGGACCACGACATTCAGAACCTGTCCCCCGAAAACTTGGCCAAGTACGCCAAAATCGAGAGCTTCGCCAACCAACACGGGGTGGACTTCTACAAGGCCGGCACCGGCATCGGTCATCAGATCATGGTCGAACAGGGCTACGTCACGCCCGGCTCCATGGTCGTGGCCAGCGATTCACACAGTAACCTCTACGGCGGCATGGGGGCGTTGGGAACGCCGGTGGTGCGGACCGACGCGGCTGCCATCTGGGCGGTCGGTCAAACCTGGTGGCAAGTGCCCCCCGTCGCCCGGGTCCACTTGGCAGGCCGATTGCAGCCCGGCGTGGTCGGCAAGGATGTCATCATCGCCCTGTGCGGCGTCTTTAACCGCGACGAAGTGCTCAACCACGCGGTCGAGTTCACGGGCGACCACTTGGCTGACCTGACCATGGACCAGCGCCTAGCCATCGCCAACATGACCACCGAATGGGGCGCGTTGGCCGGCGTTTTCCCGTTTGACGAAGTGTGCCGCGACTATCTGTACAGTAGGGCCGACCTGTTCGCCCAACGAGGTGACAACCCACCACGCTATACCCGCCAGGACGCCGACGCCTGGTACTCCGAGCGGTTGCAACCCGACAAGGATGCATTCTATGCCAAGTGCCTGACACTCGATCTGGCCCAGGTCACCCCGCACGTGGCTGGTCCCAATGAAGTCAAGACCATCACCTCGCTGCCCGATATCCAAGCCCGAGGAATCAAAGTGGACCGGGCCTACCTGCTAAGCTGTGTCAACGCCCGTCTGGAAGACCTAACCCAAGCAGCCCAGGTGCTCCATGCCAAGAAGGTGGCCGATCACGTGCATTTCTACGTCGCTGCTGCCTCGGCGTCGGTCGAAGAGGCCGCCAAGCAGACCGGCGTTTGGCAAACCCTGGTCGATGCCGGTGCCCAGACGCTGCCGCCCGGGTGTGGACCCTGCATCGGGTTGGGCGACGGCACGCTCGAGCCCGGCGAGGTCGGCATCAGCGCCACCAACCGTAACTTCCAGGGCCGAATGGGATCGCGCGAGGCGTCGGTCTACCTGGCCAGTCCCGCCGTCGTGGCCGCGTCGGCCGTGGCGGGCTACATCTGCGGCCCCCAACCCTACGAGACCGCCACCATCGGTCACAGCGTCCAGGCCAACCCCAGTCCGAGGCGCGAGGCCGGGGCAGTTACCATCCTGGACGGCTTTCCTCAAAAAGTCTCGGGCCGGCTGCTGCTGCTGCCCAAAAACGACCTGAACACCGACGGCATCTACGGCAAGGACGTCACCTACCGCGACGACCTCACGCCCGAGCAGATGGGCCAAGCCTGCATGCTCAACTACGACCCCCAATTCCAAAACATCGCGGCTGAAGGAGACATCCTCGTTGGCGGGACCAACTTCGGGTGCGGCTCCTCTCGCGAACAGGCGGCCACTGCCCTGGCATTCCGAGGCATAGCCATGGTCATCGCGGCGTCGTTCTCCCAAACCTACAAACGCAACGCCTTCAACAACGGCTTGGTCGTCTTCGAGTGCCCTGAGTTGGTCGACGCCTTGAAAGAACAATTCGCCGATCGAGTCGCGGCCGGCACGCGGACGATCCCCACCGATTCCAAAGCCACCGTAGACTTCGCCCGATCCACCATCGAGCACAACGGACAGGTCTACCCCTTCGCCCCGCTCAAACAAGTCGCTCAAGAACTGATCGTAGCCGGGGGGGCTGAGGCCGTCGTACAAAAGAAGCTCGCATCGACGTAGACGGTCTCGGCTGCCTCCACACTCCCGTGAGGCCAGCCGTCAGGGTGGCTCCAGTGCCGGTCCCACGCGGAAACGGATCACCCAGACTCCCTTCCAACCCGTTTTGGGATAATCCCATCATCGGTTTAGCCTCCCGGGCCGTCGAATGACCAAGTCCCAATTCAC
>JBHHVM010000498.1:0-2848 GCA_046754265.1 Phycisphaerae bacterium | reverse complement strand
AGCGCTACTCCAGCAAGGGGGGCGGGATCCCCCACGCCTACCTGGTCGATGCCGAGACGGCTGAGGTGCATGACTCGGTGTCCGACGGCATGCGTGGGTTCGACTTGGATCTCATGGAAGAGAATCTCTGCGGCGGGCTGTTGGATCTGGATGCTGAAGGGGCATTGCCGTCCGACCTGCGTCCCAGCGACGTCGGTCCGTATGTCCGCAGCCGGTACGAAGCTTTGTGGGCTGAGGTCACCCGCGAGGAGGTCTTGCCTGTCGGCGAGCGCTATCGCATCCAGCAGCGGGTGCGGGCCTTGAACGCCTTGGGGTTCTCGGTCGATCACATAGAACTGCTACCCACCGATGCGGGTGAGCAGGTGTGTCTGCGGGCCTTTGTCACCGACCGGCGCCACCACCGCGACCTGCTGCACTCACTAACCGGCCTGGACCCCGAAGAGATGCAGGCCCGCATCATGCTCAACGAGATTCAGGAGCTACGGGCCGCCCTGGCTGCCGAACAAAACCGAAGCACCTCGCTCAGTGCGGCTGCCCATCAATGGCTCGGCCAACGCTACCTACCGGCCGTGGGTCGTCTGACGCCCCTGGCCAAGCAAGACGCCGACGCCACCGAGCTGTACTGCCAGCTTTTGGAGCACAAGTGGTATCTGTCCGAACAAGCCCAACACGATGTGGGTCATGCGGTCGCCCTCCAGGATTTCGTCGATCGCTTCGCCGCGGGCGATTGACCGGGCTATCCATCCCGGCGACCCTCCCAAAGGCACCGCAACCGCCGGGCTGTACCGGTGTATTGGGATATGGAGCCTTTCGGGATGCGCGGGATACCCCGGCTGTCGTGTGACAGCCGTTCGATGCTGGAACCCAATATCCGGACCGGGTCACCACGAGCCTGGTCTTCCAAATCTGGACCAGGAGAGCCCCATCATGAAGCCTCGCACTTTGCTTGCCTTGTTGACCGCTTTCGTTTTAACGGCCGGCGTGCCGGCGTTGGCGGACGAGGTCTTTCCCACCGCAGACAATCCCGCAACCGCCAGGATGAAATTCGCCAACGCCGCCTCAGCCGCCCGTTTCGCCGAGGCGGTACGTGTGGTGGTCGAGCAGCACGCCCAGCGCAGCCAACTGGACCTTCGCGTTGAAGAAGATGGGGCGCTGCTGTTCGAAGGGCCTGGCTGGATGGTTCGGCAAATCCGAGCACTTTCTGGAGTCAAAGCCCCCGCCCAAGCGACGAGAGGCCCGCGTCAGGGTCGGGCAAAAGCCAAGGACAAGGCCCGTGGTCCCCGCAAGCCGGCCGCCAGGCCGCTGGAAGTCGGCGTGTTCGAGTTGACCCACGCCGACGCCTCTCGAGTGGTGGACTATATCGACATGCTTAGAGTCGGCAGCCGCGCCCCCTGGGAAGCGATTCACGACGACCGCACCAACTCGATCATCGTCAAGGGTCCAGCCGACCTCATCGAGCAGGCCTCCCAACTCATCGAACGACTCGACCGGCCAGGCCGGGCCCCTTGGACCCAACCGGTCGTCAAGCTGATGCCTTTAAGCCATGCCGACGCGCTCGAGTTAGCTGACGTGGTCCGTCACATCAGCCGCCAGGCCATGCGGGACATTGAGGCTGTGCCCGACCAGCGGACCAACGTTGTGGTGCTGGCCGGCCCCGAGGAGCAGGTCATACGCGCAGCCAAGATCATCGAACGCTTGGACATCAAGGCGCCGCCCGCTGCGGGCCCCAAGAAAGTCAAACCAGCCAAGGCAAAACAGGGCGCCAAACAAAAGCGGGGCAAGAAACACGCCAAGAGATTCAAGCCCCAGACCAAACCGGACGGGCCAACGCAAAAAAAGCCACCGTCGCCGAAATCGTTTGACGCCGGCCCCCAGGGCCCGGATCGATAAACCCCGCGAATGCGGGTCTCGGCCGGCGCGGGTAGCCCGCACCGGCAAGTCGTTAAGTATCCGTGATGGCCTGTCCATCCGCGTGAATCGCCCCCGGTGACCGTCACCCTCCGTCGTCACCGGGGGCGATTGACCACGCTACCTTGCATCTGGTAGACCGTATCGAGCGCCCGATGGTCGTGCGTGACGATGAATGAACGGGCGGGAACATCGGCTTTGCAGCATCGGCCACTTCGTGTTATGTCCCCTGAGGCTCTCGCAATGCCGGCTCGCGTTTTGTTACCTTTGCTTGCCATGACGGCCTGTTGCGTTGGGGCTGGCCCGGAAAGTCTCGCTCAGCCGCCACAGTCGAAAGCCGATCCAGCCTGGTATCACACGCAGTCGATCGGGGTCTCGCTTGTGGAGCAGAAGCAGACCATGCAGATCGATGCGGAATCGGCCACCAAGATGTTCGACAAGAGCGACGATCGAATTGCCGTCGATTGGCAAACGCATCTACCGGGAAAAGTGGTCCCGGCCAAACGAGTCAGTCATCTACCCGATGAAGACGGGATCACACGGCACGTCAAGGAGCGTCAACCGCTCGAAGTGCATATCCTGGGCTTCGATGATAACCGTGTTCACGTCGTGCTCGGGCGGCAGGTGGGCAGCCATCTCTGGCACCGGTACCACGCGGTCGAGGCCGACCTGATGGTCGAGCGGTCGGACAAGGTTGACGACCTGCTCGATCTGAAAGCTTTTTGTGTCCCGTTCACGCGAACGGTCAAGAGCATTGGGCACGGCGATACGCGAGAAGACGTGCATAGGACGCTTGGTCCTCCGGATGCTCGTCGTACTACGCAAGCGGTGGGGCTTTCGTGGGATTATTACTTCGATGAGGACATCACCATCGAGTACAAGGGCAGCGTGTTTGAGATCATGGACGACGTGCCGGACGCAATCCGTGAGCGCACCACGC
>JBHHVM010000497.1:0-2849 GCA_046754265.1 Phycisphaerae bacterium | reverse complement strand
TGGGAATCCCGCAATAACGGGGGGCGAGATGGGAATCTCGCCCCAGCTTCTCACAGACGGTCTGAGAATAGAGAAGGGCGGTCAAAGTTATGCTTGAAGGTCAAGTGGCAATTATCACCGGTGCCAGTCGTGGCATCGGTCGGGCCATTTGCCTGGAGTTTGCAGCCCAGAAAGCCACGGTCATTGCCTGCGCTCGGGATGAGGCCAAGCTCGGCGCGCTTGTGGCCCTATGCAAGGAAAAGTCCCTTCCCGGCTCGATACAGGCCCGGCCGTTGGATGTCACCAACGCCCAGGCCGTCGATCAGTTGGTCGAGGCGGTAGTGGCCGATCACGAACGTATCGACGTTTTGGTCAACAACGCGGGGATCACCCGGGACGGACTGCTGGGCACCATGGACGATTCTCAGTTCGATGAAGTCATCGACACGAACCTTCGTAGCGTGTTTCGATTGACCCGGGCGGCGACGCGCCCCATGCTGCGGGCCCGGAAGGGCAGTATCGTCAATATCTCCAGCGTCTCGGGCATCATGGGCAACCCGGGGCAATGCAACTACGCCGCCAGCAAAGCCGGTGTCATCGGGTTTTCGAAATCGGTGGCCAAAGAACTGGCCCGGCGGAAGATCACCTGCAACGTGGTGGCTCCGGGTTTTATCACCACGGACATGACCGAGGTGCTGCCGGACCGGCTCAAGGAGACGGTCTTGCCTTTGATACCCATGCGGCGCTTCGGCCTGCCCGAAGAGGTTGCGTCGGTCACGGCCTTCCTGGCCTCGGCACAGGCGTCCTACATCACCGGACAGGTTATCGTGGTGGACGGAGGCCTGAACATGTAGCCCTCCCGGGCCTTTCCGGGCCGGGTATTGTGGATTCCATCGACAGAAGCTACCATCCCCGCCGTTCGGCCTCCGCAGGCGGTCGGGTTGGTTCCAGAGCAGTCAATCAGGAGAGACAGCGGTGTCAACGCAAGAGGAAGTAGCCAGTAAGGTCATCGCCATCGTCAGTGAACAACTGAGCGTGGACAAGGCCGAGATTTCCAAGGAAACGTCCTTCGTCAACGACCTCGGGGCCGATTCACTCGACACGGTCGAACTGGTCATGGAGCTAGAAGACGAGTTCGATATGAACATCCCCGACGAAGAAGCGGAAAAACTCCAGACCGTTGGGTCAGCCATCGACTACATCGTCAAGAACGTCGAAAACGGCAAGTAGCCCGCCGGTCGAATTGGAGGCAGCCAAATGGGAAGCCGCCGCGTGGTGGTTACCGGGATGGGCGTCATTACGCCCCTGGGTGAGAGCGTGGAGACGTTCTGGGATCGGCTGCTGGCCGGCCAGAGCGGCATCGTGCCGATTTCGCGGTTCGACACGTCGGATTTCGACGTCCGTTTCGGTGGCGAATGCACCCGCTTCGACCCGGCCCAATACGTCGACCGTCGAGAAATCAAGCGGTTGGACCGTTTTTCCCAATTGGCCATCGCGGCGTCGATCGAGGCGGTCAGCTCAGCGGGGCTGGGCGACAACGGCCTGGACCGCCGGCGCGTCGGCGTCATCATCGGTTCGGGCATCGGGGGCCTCAACGAACTGGAGGAGCAGCATAACCGCCTGCGGGAAAAGGGGCCTGGGAAGGTGTCGGTCTTTACGATTCCCAAGCTGATGGTCAACGCTGCAGCCGGCAACATTTCGATCCACCACCATCTGCTGGGCCCCAGCACGTCGGTGGCGACCGCATGCGCCTCAGCCACCAATGCGATGGGCGACGCCCTGCGAACCATTCAGAACGGGGCGGCCGACATTGTGGTCACCGGCGGGTCCGAAGCCGCCCTTACGCCGCTGGGCCTGAGCGCTTTTGCAGCCATGAAGGCCTTGAGCACGCGGAACGACGATCCGGCGCGGGCGTCGAGACCGTTCGATCGAGACCGGGACGGGTTCGTCATGGGTGAAGGGGCGGGCATCTTGGTCTTTGAGGAGTTGGAACACGCCCGAGCCCGAAATGCGAATATCCTTGTGGAAGTCACCGGTTTCGGCACCACGGCCGACGCTGAACACATCACTCAGCCATCCGAGACGGGCGATGGTGCCTCCGAAGCCATGCGCCTGGCCTTGGCGGATGCCGGCATTGCGCCGAGCGACATCGATTACATCAACGCCCACGGCACCAGCACGCCCCTGGGTGACGTGGCCGAGACGCTGGCCATCAAAAAGGTCTACGGCGACCATGCCAATCGGGTGGCCATCAGCAGCACCAAGAGCTCCATCGGCCACCTGCTGGGTGCTAGTGGGGGGGTCGAATTGGTGGCGACCATCATGGGCATAAAACACGCGGTCGCCCCGCCAACCATCAACCTTGATAACGCTGCCGAGGATTGCGATCTGGACTATGTGCCCAACAAGCCCCGCGACCTGCGGATCGACCAGGCCATGAGCAATTCATTCGGCTTCGGCGGCCACAACGCCTCGATCATCGTGAAGAGAATCGGGTAGAAGCCGTTTCATTAGGGCGAAAGGGCCGATATCCGGTCCGCAGGCCCAGTTCGAAAACGGTCCAGCGTCGGTGAACACGCTTCCAAACGGAGCTTGGGCCACTCAAGTCCGCTCCTGGAACGAGTCGATATCGTAAGGTGACTTCGGGTCCCTGGTGCGCCCGGACCTTAGGCATGACTGGACGAACGCATGAGCAGCAGCCCGAGCGTGATTGACGACCCTTTCGGACAGGGCACCGCCCTGGCTGAACCCGCCGCGCCGCCCACGGCCACCATCCCGCATCGGCCCCCGCCGCCGGTCCCAGCCCCGTCTCGTGCCCTGGGCCCGACCGATTTGCAGCGGATCCTCAAGCTGCCGGTGCCGGTGATCGT
>JBHHVM010000496.1:0-2851 GCA_046754265.1 Phycisphaerae bacterium | reverse complement strand
CTGGAAACTACAAGCCCGATGTCCTCCGGCTGCCACGAGCCCCGGCGGGTTGTGGCCGTGAAGTCGGTATAAACCTGTCCGGTGGACAAGAGAGTGTAGACCCAGCGCTGGAAGGGGCTGTTTTCATCGGGGGTCAGCCCTGAGGAGATGAAATACAGGGTGCAGACCACGACGATGCGGACGTTGTTGGCTTCGAGCACTTGCTGATGGGCCACGACCGTATCGCCCAGCTCGGCGAATCCGTCGGCGGGTCCCGGTTGGCCGTCGATGCCGGGCAAAACCACCGGGCTGGGGCCCAAAACGCCGGGTTCGACCAGGTTGCTGAGCCGATGAGGGTCGGCGCCCAGGTCGTACCAGTGAACGATCTGCCCGTTGGCAAAGCCCAGTTCATAGCGACCGGCCACTCCGATGTTCCAACGCCGCCCTTGCTGTTGGATGTAGAGGTTCTGGTTGGGGTCCTGCGGATCTCCGAAAACGTTCTGGCGATTGTCGACCAGGACCAGGTCGTCGAATCGAAGCGAGGTGGGCTTGTCCACGGCCGGCAGCGTGAAGCGGACCTGACGTACGTCATCGATGGGGATGCGGTCAGCCGCATCGGCCAGGTCTAGCCGGAGCACGTTCCAGCCCCGGTGCAAGCGAATGCGGGCGGTCACCTGGGCGCTAGCCCGCGCGGGGCCGCCCTGAATCGTGACGTTCAGGTCCGCCGATGGAATTGGGCAATAGACCGAGCCGATGAGCAGGCAAAAGTCGCGCCAGTTTCGCCGCAGGGACCAGGCTTTGGCGTGGGTGTTGCTGATGACCAGGGCATCCAGAGGGTCAGCAAGTGTCACCTTGAGGCAGGATTCTCCGGTCGAGCGAACCCCGCCGGTGGTGCCGGGCCGGCTGGTGGCCCGCCCCGAATGGGAATCGACGTGAAAGAGTTCGAAGTGCTTGATTTGTTCAAAATCGGCCAGGACCCAAAAGCGCCCCGAAGCCATGTCGGGATAGTGAGCCATCAGCCTCTCGGGCTGGGTGGTGGGTTCGGTAGAGGAAGCCGGACGAAGGCAGCCCGCAAGTGGGCAGAGGGTACACGCCGCCAGGACCAGGCAAGCTGTCGCCAAGGAGTTCGAGTTTCGAGTATCGAGTCTCGAGTTAGGCGTGGAGTGGGTCAAGTGCGTGACACTGTTGATGGACAATTGCCCGGGAGAGGACTCGAACCTCCACCTACTTGCGTAGACATGGCCCTCAACCATGCGCGTCTGCCAATTCCGCCACCCGGGCCTCGGATGCACGCAGAAGCAATCGGCGGCGGCCCCTGGGCTTATCGGCGCCCCGGCGGGGACCCATCCGAGCTCGGTATGCTAGCGGCGGGCTGGCCGGTGTCAAGCATCCCGAAGGCATGGCGACCGCGCCGAGGAGCTCTCTGCTTATCGAAAGGCACCTTGGTTGGTGCGGGGCGCGGTTTCGCGCGTCCGGGTCATGAATCTGGGGGGGTTCGCAAGTTTTGACGCTGACGCCCATTCACTCAGGCGGTATGCTGGACGTGAAGGGCGGTTGAGTTTCCCAGTATGCCGGGAGGCGAAAACAGGGGAGGTGTGTTTTGAGTCCGGATCCACCACAACCAGAGGAGTCGCCCTTGCCGTCCGAGGACGATGCGGCTGCCGCTGACCGCCCGGACCCGGAGGAACTGCGCCGGGCGATGAAGGCTTTCAAGAAACGATTGAAGCTTTCACGTTTGGATGCCGAATCGGCGCTTGGCCGAGGGGCGATGACCAGTGGAAGCCGGTCGGGCATCGTGGCCATCACACCGCCCCATCAATACCCCAAAGCCGTTTGGGACGAACTGGTCCGCCAGGGCCGACTCAAGTACGTCGGGCAAGGTCTCTACGAACCGGTCACCGGCTAAGAGTGCATTCTAGAATCCCTTGTGGTACCGGCTTTTAACCCGTGGGGAATAGGCGTGATGGGGAGTGTGGCATCTGATGGGCATTTCTAAAGGCGACCTTAGTGCCTGCGAGGCGGGACGTCCAGCCGCTGGGGTGGTGTTTGATCTGGATGGCGTGTTGGTCGCGACGGACGGCCTGCACGCCGAAGCGTGGCGGGTTGTGGCACAGGAGCAAGGGATAGAACTTGACCCGACGTGGGCCGATCGGTGTCGGGGTTTGGATCGGATGAGCAGTCTGGACATCGTGTTGGAGGGGGCCAAGCGGAGTTATAGTGTTGAGGAGAAGCGGGCCTTGGCGGATCGAAAGAATGAGTGTTACCGCGGGATGTTGAAAGACCTGTCGCCGGCCGACGTGGGGCATGGGGTGGTGGACTTGTTGATTGCGTTGCGCGGACGGGGGGTCAAGTTGGCGGTGGCGTCTTCGAGTCGCAACGCACGAATGATCCTGGAACGGACAGGCTTGACCGAGCGGTTCGACGCGGTGGTGGATGGTGATGACGTGGAACGACCCAAACCCGATCCGGGAGGGTTCCTGCTGGCAGCCAAACGGTTGAAGCTCGACGCGCGGCGGTGTGTCGTGGTGGAGGACGCAGCCGCCGGAGTGCAAGCAGCCCGGGCGGCGGGGATGGCCGTGTTTGGGATCGGGTCAGCCGAGCGCTTGGCGGGGGCGGACGGGTTGGCGGCGCGCTTGGGGGACGTTGGCGTAGAAACACTTCTGGCGGTGGTATCAAGTCGGTTGGAACCCTGAACTGATGGTTAGTCGGGGCGACGACCCGGCCCAACACTACGACTCCCAACAGCTTGCCCCCGGAGCCGGCGACGATGGTGCTGGAGTGGCGGCCATCCTCGAAGCGGTGCGGGCCGTTGGTGAAGCCGGCGATCTGCGCAACGACCTGTACGTCATCATCACGGACGGCGAGGAGCTCG
>JBHHVM010000495.1:0-2857 GCA_046754265.1 Phycisphaerae bacterium | reverse complement strand
CGGACGGGAATGTGACCCGCATCGTCCGCAAGCTGGCCAGCGACACGTTCTACACGGCGACGCGGTAGAGCAAAGGGGGCAGGACTCTTTTGGCTGCCGAGCCCGTCAGTATCCACCTCCGCCGCACCAACCAGCCTCCCAAGAATCGCCCCACCTACAAAGGCCCCTCCACCAAACGCCCCCCTTCTTGCCGCCGACACTGCACGAGCTGCCCCACGATACTCACCGCGATCTCCGGCACCGTCACGGCCCCTATATCCAACCCGATCGGCGTATGCACCCGCTGCACCAGATCGGCCCGCACGCCCTCATCGGCCAGGTCCTTCAGAATCATCCGGGCTTTGCGCTTGCTGCCGATCAAACCGATGTAGGCAGCCTCCCGCCGAATCACGGCTTCGAGTGCCTGATGATCGTGCCGGTGCCCGCGCGTGACAATCACCACGTAACAACCGGCGTCGATAGGATACTCCCTTAGCCCCGTAGCAATGTCAGCCGTCCTCAATTCCACGGCTGAATCGAACCGCTCCGCCGAAACCTGATCCGCCCGATCGTCGATGACCACCACGTGGAAGTCCAACCCCACCGCCAAGTTGGCCACCGCCTGCCCGACGTGACCCGCCCCGGCAATGAGCAACGTGGGCGGGACTTCCAGGTGAATTCGATATTTCCGCGATCGGCCTTCATGCCGCACCATGACCGGCAGCCAGGCCGGGCGGCGCTGCCGGGTCAGGGCCAGGGCCTGCTCGTATGGGCCCAGATTTTGGGCAACAACAGGCGTGACACCGATGGTCATCTTGCCGCCGCAGATCAGCCCGTCCTCCCAGCCGTAGTCGTGGTCCAGCACGAAATCCAACAGGCCTGACTCGCCCCGACCCAGCAACTCGAACGCCCGTTTGCGAACCTCAGCCTCGACGCAGCCGCCGCCCAACGTGCCCACGGTGGACATGTCCGCCCGAACCAGCATGGCGGCCCCGGGGGCTTGGGGCGTGGACCCCTTGGTCCCCACCACGGCGCACAAGCCCGCCGACCGGCCCGACCGCACGTCGGCCACCAGCGTTTCCAACATGGGAACCAGTTCACTCATGGGGTTTGACGCCTTGGCTGAACCCTACTGGCGTGTCGATCCGGTCAAGATCGCCCGGGCAGCCGGCGAGTCTTTCATGGGCAGGGCCGTCCGGTGAACACCGTCAAAAGCCTCCAGCGCCCCAGCCACGGCCGGGGCGGTGGGGACCAGACCGATTTCCCCGACGCCGCGCGTGCCGTAGGCGGTCTCCGGGTCGGGCTCCTCGATGAATAGAGTTTCCACCTCGGGCATGTGGTGGGCCCGCAGCACGCGGAGTGACTTTATCGTGTCACTTTTGATATGCCCTGCTTCGACGACGAAGTCTTCGGTCAGGGCATAGCCCAGGCCCATGTGGATGGATCCTTCCATTTGTCCTTCTAACAGCGTGGGGTTCACTACTTTGCCCACGTCGTGGGCAGCCACGACTTTTTTGAGGCTGCCGTCGTCGTTGAGCGTGACCACCTGCGTGGCAA
The DNA here is from genome assembly GCA_046754265.1 of Phycisphaerae bacterium. GTDB lineage: Bacteria > Planctomycetota > Phycisphaerae > UBA1845 > UBA1845 > OFTM209. The sequence continues at coordinate 1,321 of JBHHVM010000495.1, read as the reverse complement.
AGCCATAGGTCAGGTGCGTCTTGGGGTCTTCCACGTCGGCGCCCAGCTTGGTGGTGTCGGTGCAGGCGTATTCGCCGCGATAGGACCGACCCACCAGTTCGCTCAAACGCTTTCCGGCGTCCAGGTCGATGCGCAGCTTCCGAGCCGCCTGCATGATGGACGCAGCCGCCAGCACCGTCCCTCGGCTGGCGGTGGTCTGCCCGCAGTTGACATCCACCGAAGTGTCGGTCGTCGGGGCGAACACCTCCGGGCCCAGGCCGGTCTCCTGACAGGCCGTCTGGATGCAGATGGTGAAGAGCCCCTGGCCCATTTCGGTAAAACCGGTCCGAATACTGATGCGGTCGGCGCTTTCCACTTTGAGCACGGCCTTGCCCTCGTCGGCCATGCCGTTGCCGATGCCCACGTTCTTGATGCCGCACGCGATGCCGGCGTAGCGTGCATTGCAGTAGGATTCTTTGACCGCCAACAGCGTCTTTTTCAGACCAAACGGTTTGTCCAGCTTCTGCCCGGTGCAGAAGCGGTCACCGACCTCCAGCACGTTGCGCCAACGCATCTCCCATCCGTCCAGGCCCACCTTCCGGGCCAGGCGATCCAGGCAGCGCTCCACGGCGAATGAAGCCTGGTTGGCCCCGAAACCGCGCATGGCCCCGCAGGGTGGGTTGTTGGTGTACACCGCCAGCGACTCGACGTCGACGTTGGGCACCTTGTACGGGCCTACCGCGTGACCGGCCGCCCGCTCCAACACCTTGGCCCCCACCGACGCATAGGCCCCCTTGTCGCCGATCATCCGGGCCCAGACAGCCGTTATGTGACCCTGGCTGTCACACCCGACCTTGAGCTCCATCTTGATGGGGTGGCGCTTGGGGTGCAGCCGAAAACTTTCGGGCCTGGTCAGGGTGCACTTGACCGCCCGGTTGCACAGCACAGCCGCCAGGGCGGTCTGGGCTTGGATGCTCATGTCCTCCTTGCCGCCGAACGCCCCACCGTTGGAGACCAGCTCGACCTGCACGCGGTCGGGCTCCCACCCCAGCACCGAGGCGATCTGTCGCCGATCGTCGAAAACCCCTTGCCCTTGGGTCAGCACTTTCAGGCCCGCCGCCGATCCGTTGCCCGACGACTCGGGCATGGCGATGCAGGCTTCGGGCTCTAGAAACATGTGTTCGATGCGCTGGGTGCTATAGCTGCCCTCGACCACGTGGGCCGATGCCGCCAACGCCTTTTCGCAATCCCCGCGCCGAATCGTCGAGGTGGCCAGCAGGTTGCCGCCCGGATGTACCCTGGGCGCGTCGGGTTTCAGGGCTTCTAGCGGATCGGTGACAGG
>JBHHVM010000494.1:0-2862 GCA_046754265.1 Phycisphaerae bacterium | reverse complement strand
AAGGATCAAGCTAAGAAGGCTCTACCCGCAGATTGAGATGGAATGAACCACTAGTCACGACAAGAACAACGGGGGAAGGCGTGGGTTGTTTGGTGACCCGCCGTGAACGGCGGGGCTAGTCACGGCAGAAAAAACGGGGCGGGGTGTGGGAGATTTGGTTCCCCGGCGTAAGCGGCGGGCCTAGTCACGACGGGAACGGGTAACCGCTCTGACGTATTCCTGGAGATTGGGCGGGGTGCTGTGGGTTGACCCGGTGCGTGCGCACCGGGCTCTGATTGGGGTCGCCGGACGTGTCACGGATCCACTCATCATTGCTGGGGGGGTTTCTTTACAGGGGGTTTGGATGGGGTATCATGGGGTTGCCCGGTCCTGGTGTGCGGGGGGCGTGCCGGCGGTAAGTTCATGCGGCGCCGGGGCTTACACCACATAGAGTGAACGAAACCATGAATTATGATTTGCCGGATGAGTTGATCGGCTTGCAGGAGATGACGCGGAAGTTTGCGGCTGAGCATATCGCTCCGCACGCCCGTCAGTGGGATCGGGAGAACGGCTTACCGCCGAGCCTGTTGGGTCAGATGGCTGAGCTTGGTTTTTTGGGATTAATGGTTCCCGAAGAACTGGACGGGGCGGGGTTGAATTACCTGGGCCTGACGGTGGTGATGGAGGAGATCGCCCGTCACTGCGGCGGCACCGCCCTGATGGTGGCAGCCCATAACGGTCTGTGCTGCGGCCATTTGCTGCAAGCCGCCAGCGTGGAGCAGAAGAAAAAATACCTGCCGCCCCTGGCCAAGGGGGAGATGCTGGGTTCGTGGGGGCTTACGGAGTCGTGTAGCGGCAGCGATGCGGCTGCGTTGAAGACGACGGCGGTCAAGGACGGGGGCGTCTGGGTGATCAACGGGGATAAGATGTTCATCACCAACGGGGACGTCGCGGGCCTGTTCGTAATCCTGGCCCGCACGAATCCGCAGGCGCACAAGACCAAGGGCATCAGCGCGTTCATCGTGGAGCGGGACACCAAGGGCCTGCACATCGGCCCGAAAGAGGACAAGCTGGGGATGCGGGCCAGCGGCACGGTGCCGTTGACCTTCGAGGACATGCGCGTCCCAGAGGCGAATCTGTGCGGCCAATTGAACAATGGGTTTCACGATACGCTGAAGGTGCTGGAGCGCGGCCGGATCGGCATCGGGGCGCTGAGCACGGGTTTGGGTCGGGGGGCCCTGGATGAGTCGGTGGCCTACGCCAAACAGCGGGAGCAGTTCGGCAAGCCTCTGGCGGGTCATCAGGCGATTCAGTTCATGCTGGCGGACATGGCTGTCGGGGTCGATGCCGCCCGGCTGTTGGTGCGCAAGGCAGCCATGTTGCAGGACATGGGGCAGCCCAGCAACGTGGAGGCTTCCCAGGCCAAGCTGTTCGCCAGCGAAATCGCGACCAAGGCATGTCTGGATGCGATTCAGATTCACGGGGGGTATGGCTACCTCAAAGACGTGCCGGTGGAGCGGTATCTGCGCGATGCCAAGCTCTGCGAAATCGGCGAGGGTTCGAGCCAAGTGCAGCGCATGATTATTGCCCGGGCGGTGTTGGAGGAAGCTGGGGGTTAGAGGCAACGAGGCAACGAGGCAACAAGGCAACTAGGCAACAAGGCAACAAGGCAACTAGGCAACTAGGCAACTAGGCACGTAGGCACGTAGGTTCGAAGATATAGTACGGTAGATTCCCGATGGATTTTCGGCTTGATGATGACCACCGCATGTTGCAGGAGGAGTTGTTCTCCTTTGCCTCCAAGGAGATCGCGCCGTTGGCGGCCAGCCAGGACGCGGAGGGGAAGGTCTTCGACGAAGTGCGGGCCAAGCTGGCGGCGATGGGCGTGTTCGGCATCAGCGTCCCGGCTGAGTATGGCGGGGCGGGGATGGGGTGTTTGGCCTCGTCGATCGTCGTGGAGGAGGTTTCGCGGGCTTGTGCCGGAACCGGGGTGCTGATCAGCGCCCACAATTCGTTGTGCGTGGAACCCGTCTTGAAGTTCGGCAACGAGCAGCAGAAGCAGAAATACCTGCCCAAGCTGGCCAGCGGTGAATGGATCGGTTGTTTGTCGCTCACCGAACCGGACAGCGGCAGCGACATGGGGTCCGCCAAGTGCATCGCCGTGGAAAAGGACGACGGGTGGCACGTCGATGGCACCAAGATATTCATCACCAACGGCGGCGAGGCCAAGGTGACGTTGCTGTTGACGCTGACGGACCCGACCGCCGAGAAGAAGTCCCGCCGGCTGAGCTGTTTCATCGTGGAGCGGGACACGCCGGGCTTGCGATTGGGCAAGTTGGAGAAGAAGTTGGGCATACGTTGTTCGAGCACGGCGGAATACGCCTACGAAGATTGCGTGGTGCCCAAAGAGAACCTGTTAGGCCAACGGGGCAAGGGGACCACCCAGGCGCTATGGACGCTGGATGGGGGCCGCATCGGTATTGCCGCCCAGGCGTTGGGAATCGCCCGTGCCTGTCTGGACGAATCGGCCAAGTATGCCAACACGCGCGAGCAGTTCAATCAACCGATCGGGCGTTTTCAAGCGATTCAAACCAAGCTGGCGGACATGAAGGTGCTGATCGATGCGTCCCGCGAGTTGGTGTACCGGGCGGCGTGGCTTAAGGACGCGGGTCGGGAATACTCGCAGGCGGGGGCCATGGCCAAGTTGTTCGCGTCGGAAGCGTGTTCGCAATGTGCCAACCATGCGGTACAGGTTTTCGGCGGCTACGGCTACTGCAGCGATTACCCGGTGGAGCGGTTGCTGCGCGACGCCAAGATCACCGAGATCTATGAAGGCACGTCGGAGATTCAGCGGATGGTCATCGGTCGCAACGTGCTGTCGGC
>JBHHVM010000493.1:0-2867 GCA_046754265.1 Phycisphaerae bacterium | reverse complement strand
CGCGCAGCCCTGCCTCGCGGAAGAACCTCGTCGGCCACGACCAAAACCCCGCCTGAACACCCTCACGACTCATACGTGCGCCGACCATGAGCACAAAATTAGCTGCTCGGCCGATGACACCCTTTTGGTGCGGCACATGCTGCAACGGACGGCGCAGTTCACCGTGCCGGGCCACATACTCCCGAATCTGCTCGATGCTGTACCCGGTCCGGGCCACACAGGCCTTGAACTCGTCCTTGGTCTTGACCTTGGCTTCACCCAACGCCATCTGCGTGCGCGAATGAGCGTTGATGTCGCCTTCGCCGGATGTCTCGATGGGCAGGAAAATCATGTCCGGGAAGTTGGCCACCACGGCTGCCTGGGCCCCGTCGGACTGCGTCGAAGGCATGCAGCCAAAGGGTTTGAGCGACAGCACCATGTGGGCGTAGTCCTTGTTGAGGTAGTAGATGTTCTTGGCCACTTCCAGGTGACCCTCGCCGCCGCCGGATTTCGAGTTGTAGAACGGATGGCCCAGACGGACCAGGTCATGCTGGTTGGCCAGTTGGTGGGCGGTGCCGCCCAGTGCCTTGCGAAGTCGCTCGTACTCCCGCTCGATAATCTTATCCGCCAGGCCCATGGTGAACATGGCCTTGCGGTACTGCTTTTCCAACCCGATCTTCTTTTTGAAATCCCACTTGCCCGGCATCTCCTCGCCTTTGGCCAGCCCCCGGGAATCCTTGACCTGGTTCCGGGCTTGGTTGAGCATATAGGCGATCCAAGTCGCAACCGGCTCGACCAACACCTGGGCTCCTTCGCCCTCGAGGAAGGGGAACATGTTGAAGTTGCCGTCACCCTCGGTGGTCTGGGCCCAGAACTCGCCGGTGATCTTGACGATGGGCTTGGCCCGCGTGTAATCCACCTCGATCTCTTCGGTGATCATCCGGGCACATTCGGCGAACGCCTCGGTGTAATAGTCGCCCCGCAATTGGTCCAGGAACTTGCCCGCCTCATCGCCGTCTTTGAGCGGGGCGATCTTGGCCAGCATCTTGGCCAGGGCCCCGCCGTGGATTTCGTCGTAGTTCTTGTCCTTGAGTTTTTGCTGACACAGCGCGACACATTTGGCGAAAACTTCGTCGGTCTTGCCCGGCTCGATTTCGTAGGGGCGAATGTGATAGGCCACCTCGTTGAGCAGGTCGCCCATGAACATGGCGTTGATCAGCGAGAGGAAGAAGTTCAGATTAAACTCCAGCCCGGCTTCGACGTCGGACTGATCCAACCCGCCGCCCTGCTGGAACAGCATCACCCGAAAACCGTCGAATCCGCTGTTGCGCAGGGCCAGGCGATACTCAGCCTCGTACATGCCGAAGCGGCAAGGCCCGCAGGCCCCGGCCGTGATGTAGATGTAATCGTCAAGGATCTTCTCAGTGCTCAGGCCTTCTTCGTCGCGCAGGTGCTTGAGATAATTGACCAAGGCCCCCACCGTAAAGTAGGTCGGGTTGCATTGACCGTTGTTGCCGTATTCCTTACCCGCCTGGAAGTCGGCCTTGCAGGCTGTGGGCACCAGACCCACCTTGTAGCCCAACCCCTCCAGGCCGGCCAGGATCAGCTCTTCGTGGCGCATGGTCAACCCGCCGAACAGGATGGTCACCCGGTCGCGCTCGCTCTTGGTGAACCTCCGCTCTTGCGGTTTGGCAAACTGCGACGGTGGACCGATGTTCAGCCCCGCCTCGTCCAGCAACTGTCTGCGAAACTGGTCCACCCGCTCATCCAGCGTCGGGAGTGACATTCGATTGGCACTATCCAATTCAGACCGGCTTTGCACGGTTGCCATGACAGAATCCTCTTGGTTAGCGGAAATGCTCCTAACGGGCCCAACCCACACAAATAATCTACATCGAGCCGATTGCAAAGTGTTCTTCCGCTTTGTTTGGGCTTTTATTCGGTAGAGACGCGCTTACTTACAAACCCACGGCCGAGTCCGGCATTGGCCGGCGGGGTTTGTAAGCGCTTCCGACTTTAACGCCGGCGCCGCAGGACCAAGCGAGCCGCGAACTTCCAGTTCGCGCGGACCGCATAATGCGAGGCTTTGGGATGGGCTGTAGGAAGGCGTCAGCGTTGGGGCTCGGCAGGTTCAGCCGGCGTGTCGGACAGCGTGACCCAGGGCAAACCCAGCACGCGGCAGATGGCCACCGCAACGGGCTCGGCATGTTGGGTCAAGGGCAGGTCGATGCTGCCGTAGGCAGCCGCGATGGCCGGCCTGAGCACCATGCCCAGGGTGATCGGGCCCAGGATGTCACTGGACAGCTCCGGGGTCAGCTCGAATTCGCCCGCCCGGCTTCGCAACAGGTCGAACCAGAAGGTCACCGGGTTGGCTTCGCTCTGGCCCATGGACCGCCACAGGTCGTGCTGATTCAGCAGCAGGTAATGAACAGCCTGGGAATTCTGATCGTAGGCTTCATACAAATTCCGGATGACCGCCAAGATCGCCTGGTTGGCTGGGCCGTCCGCGGGGGCCACCCGCCTGAGCCGGCGGTCCAATTCACCCATGCCCGCCTGAAAAATGTCCTCGGCGAGCTGCCGCTTGCCCTTCCAATGGCGATACAGGGCGGCTTCGCTGACGCCAGCCTCGCGGGCAATCTCCCGAATGCCGGTGCCCGATAGGCCCCGCTCCCCAAAGAGCTTGGTGGCGCTTTCATAGATGGCGGTTTTGAAACGGACGGGCCTAGCCATGATCTGCCCCAAATCCCCACTCGGGCCACGGCACGGGCCATTCACCCGCGGGGCGAGCCGATTGTACCGCGTACCCGAATAATGCCCCATAGTCCTGTAGCAGGTCAAGCGACCGCCCACAACCCTGGCCCTAAAACTCCAAGAATGTCGGGACCGCC
>JBHHVM010000492.1:0-2885 GCA_046754265.1 Phycisphaerae bacterium | reverse complement strand
GTGGGAGTGGGCGCAGCCCTGTTGTTGGCTGCCCTGCCCGGACCGGCCCAAGCCGCCGTCTTGGGCCATCATGCGTTTAGCTGGTGGGATGATCCAATGATGGGAGTGGTTGTGACGCCCATAGGAGGCCCCTCGCCGGGGCCTGCCTCCACGCGGCTTTTGGATCTGGAAGAATGGCACCTGGACATGCCGCAGACCAACTCATGGTACGCCGGTATGGCGATTCCCGGGCTGCCAGCCAACCCCTTCGGCGGGGCGGGTCTGGTCATCGGGCCCTTGCCGGTGCCTCCAGCGGCCGCCGAAGCCTTCATCTACGAGATCACCAACGTCAATTACATCCATGGCAACGGCGGTTTTACCTTCACCGATCCGGTACCGCCCGGCCCGGGCACCAACTACCTGTCCGGCATCAATATTGCGGATACGCACGGGGCCCTGGGCATCGCAGCCCCGGTGCCCGGCACCCAGTTCATGGCCACCACCGGTGGGTTGGGCCTGGTCCTGGACCTGACGGCGGGGCACGCAGTCGGCAGCATGCAGGACTGGGATTTCAACGCTTTTGCCGGCGGCGGCAACTTTGAATGGGACATTCCCAACGAACCGGGTCCCATTCATCCCGGTGCCCCGCCCCTGCGGCGTCTGGGAGTCCCGGCAGGCATGTCAGCCGTCTTCGGCTACGCCATGCCGGGCAACTGGCTCGACGGCATCAACGACGGGTGGGTCCATAGTTGGAATCAACCGATGGATCCCAACGGTCTGCCCATGCCCAGTTTTCAGGTCAACATCGCGGCGAGTGTGGGCGGCTTTTCAGGCCCGGTGCCTGAACCCACCACGTTGGGGTTGCTGGGGTTGGGGGGTTTGACGCTTTGTAGACGTCGTCGGTAATCGGGAAGGTGCCCTTCTCGGTTCTCGGCGCGAGACGTTCCTTCTCCTTCTCAGAACGGGCCGTCCACCAGGGGCGGCCCGTTCTCCAAGGGCGTTCGTGAAAAGCTGGGGCGAGATTCCCATCTCGCCCCCGGAATTGCGGGATTCCCGCCGGGCGGAGTGCGAGAAAGGATTCTCGCACCAGAGATATCATTCTTCTCACACACCCTCCAGGACGCACTGACGTCCGTCCGTGGGTGCAAGTGGAAACTTCGCCCCTTACCTTGCCGGTTGGCTGGCTGCCTGTTGCTGGGCCTGAGTGGGCAGCCGCTTGAGTCGGCGCTCCAACTCGGCAAACAGGGCATCGATGGGGCCGTAGAGACGCTCGAGTTCGGCATCCACCTTGGACCGGTCCTCCGGTAGGCCGGCTTGTATGCGGCGTTCCAGTCGCTCGATGTCCAGGCGGTGCCGGTCCCGGTGGGCTTGGGCCCGTTGCTTGGCCTCGGCGAGAAAAGACTCCGCAGCCCGCCGCTGACCCGCGTCCAGATCGAAGGCGGCCATGAAGTCCTTCACGTATCGATCCCAGGCGAGCAGCTCCAACTCGACGGGGTCCGCGGGTTTGCTGGAAACTTCTGGATGATCCGCGGGTGGAGTTTCTGTTGGCGGTGTCCAGTTCTTCGGCGGGTTCCACAAGTCGCCCTGGCGATAATCGCCCCGGGCCCACCCGGTCATTCTCCGGCTGAACAGTTCCAGCCCCAGCCGCATCTTGGCGGCTTGGGCCTCGAACAGGCTTCGCTGGGCGGGGGTCAGCAGCTCGCGGATGTCCTCATTGCCCGCCTCGATCTGTTGCCGCACGGCTTCAAGCACCGGCAGGGCTTGGTCCGCCCAGGCTTGGACCTGCTCCTGGGTGGGTGGTTCAGGGCTGAATTGGGCTTCGAGATACCCGTTGAGCAGGGGTTGGAGCCGACCGCGATTCTGCTTCAGGAATCTGGGCCAACGCTTGAGCATCTGGGTTTCCATCTGCCGGCGCTGCTCGGGCGAAAGCTCGTAACGGTCGGCTGCGTCGCGGGCGGTCCGCAGGATCATGTTTTCGAGCAGCTTGTCGGTTGGCCAGATGCCGGCGGACTCGGGCGGTGGGTCCGTGGAGGAGGGCGCCTGCGGGGCATCGTCGGCCAGGGCCTGGCCGATCCAGATTACGCAGATTAGCCCAAGCACGTGCATGGTTTTGGCTCACTCTTGCCGAGGAATCCCGGCCGATTGTACCGTCGGCAGCGGCGGAGAGATGCCCGTTTTACCGATAATTACGTCAATCCGAGTTTGTCGGGAGAAACGTCTATGTCGCAGAACCGCGTGGTCAGCATGGTCATCCCCACGTGCAATCGCCTGGAGCGTTTGCAACGCTGCATCGAGGCCATCCGCCGAAAGGTTGCCCATCCGCATGAGATCATCGTGGTGGACGGGGCTTCCACCGACGGCACCAGGGCCTGGCTGGCTGATCAGACCGATTTGGTGACGATTCTGGAACCCGAACGCGAAGGCGCCGTCAGGGGTTTCAACAAAGGGTTCCAAGCTGCGACCGGGCACTACGTCATGTGGTTCAATGACGATTCCTATCCCTTGCCCGGCGCCGTCGAAGCCGCCGTCGAGATGATCGAACGGCCCGACCTGGCCGACCTGGGGATGGTGGCCTTTTATCACAATTGGAATCGCACCCGAAATATCCTCGACACCGTCGAGCAGCACGGCCAACGGTACCGCGTCTACAACGTCCGCGGATACCCTTACGCCAATTTCGGATTGCTGCGACGGGACCTGCTGGAGGCAATAGGCTATGCCGACGATCGGTATTACTTTTTCGGGTTTGATCCGGACCTGTCGTTGAAGATTCAGATCCAACAAGGCCTGAAAGTCATCGGGTGCCGCCGGGCCTTGATGCACCACGACGAACACCACGATGAGCGCAAGTGCAACGACCTGGCACCAGGCCAGGACGATAACCGCAAGCTGTTTGCCAAATGGAA
>JBHHVM010000491.1:0-2895 GCA_046754265.1 Phycisphaerae bacterium | reverse complement strand
GTCATCACCAGCACGGCGCAGTAGAGCAGCAGGTTGGCCCCGCGCCCCAGCCCCACCACGCGGGCCACCCTGGTTGTGGCATCAGGCCAGGCCACCGCGACCCCCGCCACGATCCAGATGCATGCCGAGAACAGCCCCTCCCGCCGAGAGACCCATCCGCGGGCGGTGGCTACTACCGTCCCCACCAGCAACAGCCCCGCCAACGCCAAGAAGAACCCCTGAAACAAGTTCATCGCAACACCCTTCCCAGAAGGTAATGAACCACAATCCGAAATGCACCGCGAAACGACTGGCCTTTATGAAGCGAGCGCTCCGTGTATTGAATCTGCACGGGCACCTCCTTAAAGGGCAGTTGGGTTTCGCGAATCAAATCGATCAACTCGCTGGCGTGGGCCATTCGGTCCAGCGTAATCTGAATGCGCGTGGCCGCCTTTCGGGAAAAGGCCCGCAAGCCGTTGTGGGCGTCGGTCAGCTTCACGCCGTTGACCAGTCGCGTAAATGCAACGGCCAGTTTCAAGGTCAACAGACGGGATGCCGGCATGCCCACGGTTTGTCCCAGAAACCGCGAGCCCAGGCAGATTTCGCACTGGCCCGCACAAATCGGCGACAGCAGGGCTGCGATGTCCTCCACCCGGTGTTGGCCGTCTCCGTCGAACGTGACCACGAACTGGGCCCCGCGCTGCAGGGCAAAATCGATCCCGGTTTGCAGTGCCGCCCCTTGTCCCCGGTTGACCGCATGACGCAGGGCAAAAGTCGCGCACCGCCGTGCTTCGGTGAACGTTTCGTCGGTCGAACCGTCATCGACCACCACAACGTTTGGATACACCCGCCGCACGCGTTCGACGACCTGGGCCAGACAGTCCTGCTCGTTGTAGGCTGCTATGACCACGTACGCGTTGCGGGCGACATCGGCCGGCAGGTCTGCAACAGTCTGAGATTGTTCATCAACCATAGGACCCAGCGCTTAGCCGTCAAGAACGGGGCGCACGCAGCATGGCTTTTGTAACAGCAAGGTCACGCGCACCGGCGCGGGCATGCTTTTGCCTCGCGTAATCCTACCCGCCGCAATGACCGGCTTCCACCGCCAAGGACTGCCGCCGGGCCCCAGGACTGTACCGCGGCCTTCCTCTCGCCCTTATCGAACCGGCTTGCCCGACCTTTCGCTGGGCGCAGCTGGCTTACCGGACCCAGCCGGAAAGTTGATGCCGGCCCTGCTCTGGGCTAGTAATAGTCATAGGTCATCGGCCCGGGATCGATTTGACGCCCGGCCGTCCACCGCGCCCGCGGGACTCAACACCGTTCGATTCGGTCAAAGGGATAACGAGTGAGCAAGCGCCGGTCCAAACGCAATCAAAAGCATCAGCCCGAACCGGCCGAGCCGCCGGCCCTGGCGACGCCTTCGGAGCCCGACTGGCTGCCGGGCTTGATCGTCGCTGCCGGCATCATCGCCTATTTCACCAGCTTCGCCGGCACCTACGTGCTGGACGACCTGGCCCACATCCAATTCAGCGACAAAATCACGTCCTTGACGCCCCTCAGCAAGTTTTTCCTCCACGATCGTCGCCCGATTGTGAGCCTGTCGCTGGCCCTCAACTACGCCCTGGGCAAGTTTGACGAGTGGGGCTATCACGCCATGAACCTGGCCATCCACCTGGCCGCCGCCCTGACACTATTCGGCATTGTCCGCCAGGTACTGCTCCGCGAGCCCCTCCGGAAGCGCTACGGTGCGCCTGCGCCCTGGCTGGCGGCCACGGTAGCCCTGCTCTTCGTGCTTCACCCCCTCCAGACCCAGGCCGTGACTTACATCATTCAACGGGCCGAGTCTTTGATGGGTTTGTTTTACCTGCTGACCATCTATTGCCTGGTGCGGGGCGATCAATCCAAACTCGCCCCGCTATGGTACCTGGCTGCAGTAGCAGCCTGCGCCGCCGGCATGAGCACCAAGGCCGTCATGGTCACCGCCCCGGTGGTGACGCTGGCTTTTGACCGCACTTTTTTATCCGGCACGCTGGTCAGGGCCCTACGGCGGCGCTGGCTGTTCTACCTGGGCTTGGCGGCGACCTGGGCCCTGCTGTTTAACACCAAGGTCGTTCAGAGCGCCCTCAACCCCAACGTCACAGGCCCAGCCACGATCGGATTCTCCATCGACGAAGTCACCTGGTGGCAGTACGCCCTCAGCCAACCGGGCGTCATCCTGCGCTACCTGCAATTGAGCATCTGGCCCAGCGGCCAGTGTTTGGATTACGACTGGCCCGTGGCACAGGGTGTCATCCGGATAGGCCTGCCCCTGGCCGCCATCGCCCTGCTGATCGGGGCCACCTGCTGGGCCTGGATCCGCAAACCCCGGCTGGGCTTCTTGGGCGTCTGGTTTTTCGTGATTCTTTCGCCCACCTCCAGCTTCGTCCCCATCAAGGACTTGGCCTTTGAACACCGCATGTATCTTCCCCTGGCAGCGGTCATCGTCTTGATTGTCTTTGCCGGGTATCGCGCGCTGGAACGATGCCTGCCCAACGCCGGCGGACCGGGCGGGCGTTTCGTGATGGCTGCGGTGGTGGTCGCCCTGGCTGCCCCGTTGGGCATCGCCACCATGAAGCGCAACACGGTCTACGAATCGACCGTCAAGATGTACCAGAATGTTCTGAAGACGAGCCCCGAGAATGTCCGCATCTGGACCAACCTGGGCACGGCATGGCGACAAGAAGGCAACGACGACAAGGCGCTGGGCTGCTATCGCCGGGCCGTCGAAATCGACCCCTATTTTGCCTCGGCCCACAACAATATCGGCGCCACTCTGGAGGAACAGGGCAGGCTGGAAGAAGCCCTACAGTTCTTTCTGCTAGCCCTGAAGGCCGAACCCAAGAAGGCCTACCGTCACTCCGCATACGCCAAGGTGCT
>JBHHVM010000490.1:0-2898 GCA_046754265.1 Phycisphaerae bacterium | reverse complement strand
TGACCGATTTGCTGGCCCTGCGCGGCTTCCACCCCTGAACCGGCCCCACGCCAGCACTCCGTCGCACGTCGATTGAGGGATTGGGTGGCACGGTCTGGCGCAGCCAGGCCGTGGATCCCCGCGATCGCCACGGCCTACCGACTGCGTCGGTAGACCGTGCCACCCGTCAAACCCAGGTGGGACAGAACACCCGGCTCGTCCTTTCAGGACGGGTTAACCAGCTATCACGCACCCCCGCGGACCCGGTCCCCTGCCCGGCGGGCTTGACGAGTCTGTATAATCTGCTCCCAATCTGCGTTGGTACGTCCCGACGGGAGACGGGGCTGCCGCAGATTCGCCTGGTCAGGGAGGTAGGCTGTGTCTGGAGTGATGTCCCAAATCGACCGTCGTGACGGTCGGCCCAAGGCCCGGCGGAAGCATCACCGGTTGGAAACCGGTGCCACATTGGAAACCGGTGCCACATTGGAAACCGGTGCCACAAAGCGGGACTGGGTCAATATGCCGCAGGATGGTCTGCTCGACATGCGGCTGTGCGACCTGGGTCTTCGCATCAACGGGACCGAGTTGACCGTCCAGACGCGCCGGCTATTGGCCGAGTTGAGGCGGCGGCACATCGCCTTTCGACCCCATTTCTGGCTTTCGGAGGAATGGTTCGTTCCCGACGGCGTGCCGGGCATTGCCATCCCGTTCTACCTGGCCCATCCCAAACTCAAGGACCTCCAGAAAAGACAGATGCTGGAGGTCGACGGTGACACGCCCGAGGGTTGCATGCGCATCTTGCGGCACGAGGCCGGCCATGCGGTGGAAAACGCGTATCGCCTGCGCCGCAAGAAGAGCTGGCAAAAAATGTTCGGCAAGGCGTCCCAGCCCTACCCGGAATCGTATCTGCCCAAACCCTACAGCCGAAAGTACGTGCAACATCTGGCAGCCTGGTACGCCCAGAGCCATCCCACCGAGGATTTCGCGGAGACCTTCGCCGTGTGGCTGACGCCGGACATGGATTGGCGAACCCGCTACCAGGGCTGGCCCGCATTAAAAAAGCTCGAATACGTCGATAAACTGATGACCGAGTTGGCTGATACGCCGCCGCGAGTCTCGCTGCGCATGCAGGTCGAGCCCATTCGGTACAACCGCAAGACGCTGCGGGAATACTTCGACGAAAAGAAGGCCTGGTATGGCGTCGACTGCCCCGACGTGTTTGACCGCGAGCTGCGGCGCTTGTTCTCCGATGCGCCCGAACATGCCGACAATCCACCGGCGGCCGCCTTTCTGCGGCGGGCCAGGCCCGAGCTTCGACGGATGGTCGCCACCTGGACCCAGGCCTACCGCTACAACATCGACCAGGTGCTCAAACAGATGATTCAGCGATGCAGGGTGCTAAAGCTCCGTCTGCGACACAGCCACGATCAAACCCGCATGGATGCGGCTGTGCTGCTGACGGTGGAAACCATGAAATTCCTGCACGACGACCTGCACCGGATCGTGCTATGAAGAAACTCCGCATTCTGGCGCTGATGGATGAATCGTTCGTGCCGCCCGACAGCATCGGGGACCTGACCGCCAAGCAGGCGGCCCCTTTCAAGACCGAATACGACGTGGTCAGCACGCTGCGGTCAGCCGGTCACCAGGTTCACATTCTGGGAGTGGCCGAGGAGCTCAAGCAAGTCCGCCACGCCATCCGCGACTTCGGGCCTCACCTGGTCTTTAACTTGTTAGAGGAGTTCCAGGGCGTCGGCATCTACGTGCAAAACATCGTGGCCTACCTTGAATTGATGCGCGTGCCCTACACCGGTTGCAACCCCCAGGGGTTGATCCTGGCCCACGACAAGGCGCTGTGCAAGAAGCTGTTGACCTATCACCGCATCCGGGTCCCGGCCTTTGCCGTGTTCCGTCTGGGCCAGAAAGTGCGGCGTCCCAAACGGTTGAGCTTTCCTTTGTTCGTCAAGTCGCTGACCGAAGAAGGGTCCGCCGGGATTTCGCAGACTTCTATTGTCAACGACGACGACAAACTGTGCCAGCGCGTGGCCTTCATCCACGAACAGCTCCGCACCGACGCCATCGCCGAACAGTACATCGAAGGGCGCGAACTCTACGTCAGCATTTTGGGCAACCGCCGCCTGCAAACGTTGCCCATCTGGGAGATGCTCTTTACCAACCTGCCGGACAACGCCCCCCGCATCGCCACCGCCAAGGTCAAGTGGGACCTGGACTACCAGGAAAAAACCGGCATCGTCACCCAGGCGGCCAAGGACCTGGACCCGGCCCTGACCGAGCGAATTCTACGGATCTGCAAGCGGGCCTACCGGGTATTGCGATTGAGCGGATACGCCCGCCTGGACCTTCGCCTGACGCCCCAGGGCCAAGTCTACGTTCTCGAGGCCAACCCCAACCCCCAGGTGGCCGACGGCGAAGAGTTGGCCGAAGCCGCCGAGGCGGACGGGATGTCCTACGGGCAACTGCTTCAACGCATCGTCCAACTAGGCCTAAGCTACCGGCCCGACTGGCAGCTTTGAGGGTGAGGACTACAACTTGTGACGGGCTCTGCTTCCGGCGGGAAGTCCGTGACACATCCTGTGACCGTTCGCGGAGTTGAGGCCACGTACTTAGCCGGCACCGGCCCGATGTGAGAGCGAGCTTGGGCTAGGCCCGGCATTCATGCCGGGTTTTGGAGGCGGCAGATTCCTTTCTTAGCCCGCTTCCAGCGGGCTTCTCGTGTTTCGTGTTCACCCGTCAGCCATGACGCGCCTTGACCTCAAATGGCTGAAGCCAACTATCGAGAACTCCGGTGAACCGGAGTCGCGCAAGCCGTGCCGCGTCTCGTCAACCCGGCATAAATGCCGGGCCTAGTGCCGCGTCATCGATGATTTGAGGGGTGGTTTTGGCTGTTTCTTGCCGATG
>JBHHVM010000489.1:0-2912 GCA_046754265.1 Phycisphaerae bacterium | reverse complement strand
GGGCGATCAGGCCGGTGCCATCGACGGGGACGACGCTGAGGTCAACACCGTGTTCCGCCAACCAGCGGGCGGGTCGGCAGACGGCTGGGTGTTCCACGGCCGAGATGACCAGATGGCCTTGGCCTCGGTTGTAGGCCACGCCTTTGATGGCGTGGTTGTTGGATTCGCTCCCGCCGGCGGTGAAGATGATCTCGTCGGGGTGGGCCCTGATCAGGTCGGCCAGTTGTTGCCGGGCTCGGTCGATGGCTGAGCGGACCTCGCGGCCCAGGCGGTGGCTGCTGGAGGGGTTGCCGTGGTGATGCTCGAGGGACGCGATCATGGCCTGGCGGACGGCTGGGTCCAGCGGCGTGGTGGCGTTGTAGTCGAAGTAGATCATGGCGGTCCGTCCGGTGCTGGGGCGTTTGTGGTGTAGGCGAAAGTGTAGCGTCTATCCCAATACCAAGCGAGCCGCGAACTTAAGTTCGCGCGGACGGCATTACGAGACGTAGCAAAACAGGCTCTAGCGTAACCGTACCGGTGCGCCGGCGGATTCGGGATGAGGTGGACAACATGAACGTGCTGATTGCGGACAAGTTTGAGAAGGCGGGCGTGGCCAAGCTTGGCGAGTTGGGTTGCAAGGTGACCTTGGACGCGGACCTGTCGGGGGATTCGCTGCGGGATGCGTTGGCGGCTGGTGGAGTGCAGGTGCTGGTGGTTCGCTCGCCCCAGGTGTCCGCCGAGATCATGGCTGCCGGGCAAGCGCTGGAGTTGATCGTCCGGGCGGGGGCGGGGTATGACACCATCGACATCGAGGCTGCCCGGGACAAGGGCATCGCGGTGTGCAACTGCCCCGGGAAAAACTCGGTGGCCGTGGCGGAGTTGACCATGGGCTTGATGCTGGCCTTGGACCGCCGCATCGTGGACAACACCGTGGATCTGCGCCGGGGCGTGTGGGCCAAGAAGCAATACAGCCAAGCCCGGGGCCTCAAGGGTCGAACGCTGGGCATCGTGGGTCTGGGGCGGATCGGCTATGAGATTGCGGTGCGGGCCAAGGCCTTTGAGATGGAATTGATCTATCACGACGTGATCGACCAGCCAAAGCTGGAACGTGAGTTGGGCATCGCCCGGCGCAGCTTCGAGCAGGTGTTGGCTGAGTCCGATTTTCTGAGTCTGCACGTGCCCGGGGGTGACAAGACCAGGCACTTGATTGGAGAGCGGCAACTGGCCATGATGAAGCCCACAGCCTTTATCCTCAACTGCAGCCGGGGCGGAGTGATCGACGAAAAAGCACTGGCCCGGGCCGTCGAAGCGGGGACTATCGGTGGGGCGGGTCTGGACGTGTATGAGCTCGAGCCCAAAGCCACCGACACAGTTTTTGCCGATCCAGTCGTCCAAGCTCCACGCATCTACGGCACGCATCACATCGGGGCTTCGACCGAGCAGGCCCAGTTGGCGGTGGCCGATGAGGTCGTGCGCATCATCGAAGCGAAGATCAAGGGCCAAGCCCCGCCGAACCGGGTGAATACGTAGATCGCATCCTATGACCCAATGTGGCACCGGATTTCAACCGGTGGAGAACACGTGCCGTCGAAACGCGCCCGGGCCGACACTTGTGTTCGATGAACGCCCGCGGTTGGAAGGTTGCGAACCTCTTGAGGGTCGGGTTAGAGGCAGTCGGCTGGCACATGCCGGCCGATCGCGTTGGGCGGCAGGGCGGCGTTCCAGTAGGTGTTGTCCAGAATCCACTGTGCGTAGCTGCTGCTGTTGGGGCCGGGCACCAGGACGTACAGGAATCGGCACGGATAGTTGGGGGATTGGCTTTGGACGAACTGGACGACCGGTTCAGCCGGCTGGCCGATCAGCTCAGCCACCACGAACACTCCGCCGGCCCCGGCATCGGCTTCTGGTGGAATTCGGTTCTTGCGCACGTGTCCGTAGGGCAGAGCCAAGACGGGCCAAACCTCCCACCGCTCAAACTCGCTCGCCCCGGCCCGCTTGACCACAAACCAGGGATGGACAGCCACTGATTCCACGCCCGCCAGCGGGGCGGCGTACAACCGGGCCACGGCTTGGTCGCTCGTCGCCAACGTCTCCAAGCGTGCGAACTGCGATTGATCCGGCGAAAATCCGTCGCCGTTGCAGCCGGCGGCGAGCAGGGCCGATGTCAGGGCGATTTGCCACCTGCTGTCTCTTGAACCACCTAACACCTGCACACTCGCCACGGCTTGGAAGGTCGGCGTTTCATCTCTCTTGACCGCATTCCGGACAAACCCCCGATTCGTTGCCGGTCAAATCATACCCGCACTCGCGGCAGTGGCCCTTGCGGGGGCGTCGGTCTCGCCTCCAGAGATGGATTGTCACGGGTGCGCCGATGAGAAACGGGAGCCATAGAGAGACGATGGTCGCGAACCATGAAGTGGTCTTGTAGCGTCGCGCAATCCAGAGATTGTGTACATCAGCGGTGTAATCTGGGTTTGGGCTCAAGAAACTGTCGAAGGGAGCATAGGTCTGCCATCCGAGCGGACGTACTCTTCCGTCAGGGCCCCACCCGTTATGCTCCCGGAACACGACATACCCCTTCGTCACCACGACGTGCCAGGATGGGCGCATGTACTCGATTGCTATGCCATAGCTGAGCAACCACGCCGTCAAGATGAGGATGCACAACCCCAAGCCCGCGCACTTAGCAACCAGCACCGCCACCATCGCCCGTCGCCGTCGCATGGCCACAGCCTACCACCGGGCGTGCAAAGCCCAAAACCACAAACGATATCCAGGCTTGGAGCGGGGTGCATGACAGAATCGGCGGGCACAAGAACGTGGGGCACGTCGTTGTTCGGCGCGAGCCCCGGCGCGCCGGGGTTGACCTGCCGTTTTAGCTCGTGGATAAGGCGGTATACCACGGCCTGGCTTGGCCAGACCGTGCCACCCCT
>JBHHVM010000488.1:0-2913 GCA_046754265.1 Phycisphaerae bacterium | reverse complement strand
GACCCATCAGCCCGGAGCACACCATCCACACCCACCTCCATATCGGACCCTGAACGCCCGACCTAAAGGCCCGATCACCCTTCCGATGACGTCTTCCAGGAAGCACCCTTGCCCCCCCATCCCCACCGCGTTCCAATGCCCGGCATGGCCTATCGCAAACTCATCCACCTCGAGCGCTGCCCGGCGGATCAAGGATGCTTCGTGGCCTTGGACGGTCACGAGTTGGCTGTCTTTCGCTTGCCGGGCGATGGCCGAATCTGCGTCACCGACAACACCTGCCCCCACGCCAACGGCAACCTGTCCGGCGGAAAACTCGACGGTTGCATCGTCACCTGCCCCTGGCACGACTGGCCCTTCGACGTCACCACCGGCCGATGCACGCACTCCGCCTCGCCCGCCAAAATCAATTGCTACCCGGTCAAGACCGACGATGGAATCGTCCACGTGGACCTGGACGCCCCTTTTTGACCACCCCAGGCCGATTCCAAACCTGCCCCCGGTCTCTAAGCGCCCGCCCGCTCAGCCCGTGATATATTGAATTGGCAAGAAAGCGGTCACAGCAAACTAAGGTGCGACCATGGTTCGGATAACGCTGATAGTGGGTTTGCTGCTGGCGGGGCTCTTCGTCGTGGGTGTGATCCTGATTCTGCGGTCGGCCATCGCCCCCCGCCCGGACCAGGACACGCGGGTTTGCCCAAAATGCCAAACGGCCAACCCGCCCCAGGCCAAGTTCTGCGGCCATTGTGGCCGAGCCCTGGGCTAGTGAAATAAGATCGCCGGATACCAACCGCCACGGCTTGCATCTGGTAGAGTACCGGCCATCGATTCACTTGCCGCCCGCGGCCGGACGGTATTACAGTTCTGCGTGACGGTTGGATACAACCTCGCTCCGAAAGGAATGCAACCATGCCAGGCTCCGATTCCCCCCCTCGAATCGTCCGACCTTCCATCCCCAGCGGGCCTCATTGGATCGTGCGCTTGGCGGCCGGCGTATGCACGCTTGCCGCGGCGATCGGCGCCGTCTACTGGTTCGTCATCCGCGTCGAGGTTCGGGCCAATGAAATCCTGATTCTGGTCAACAAGACGGGGAAGACGATTCCCGATGAATTGGCGGACCAGTTTTCAGATCAAGTGGTGCTCTACCCCGCCCTGGTCCAAGCGGTCGCCCAACACACCGGCGAGACCGCCGAACAGGTGCGCAACCGCTACAAAGGCATCCGCTACGAAGTCCTCACCGAAGGGCGCTATTTTCCCAACCCGTACTACTTCAAGACCATCAAGGTGCCCGCCACCAACATCGGCCAGAACGAAATCGGCGTGAAGATTCGTCGATACGGCAAGCCGCTGCCTTTTCCCAAGACGGTGGCCACCGAGGCGGATGAGCGCGGTCCGGTGGCCGACATCCTTCAACCCGGGGTGCGCTACAACGTCAACACGCTAGCCTACGAAGTGCAGCGCTTCCCAGCCATCCAGATTCCGGAGGGACGCGTGGGGGTGGTGACGCTGCTCAGCGGAACCGAACCCGAGAACAAGAACACCTACACCGTCCAGCCGGGCGAAAAGGGCGTGCAGCGCCAAACCCTGCCGCCGGGTTTGGAATACTACAACCCATACCTCAAACAGATCGAAATCGTCGATGTCCGCAGTCACAAGTACGACATGCTCGACGCCGACGCCATCCACTTCCCGTCCAACGACAGCTTCACCATCTCCATCGAGGGCACCATCGAATGGGCCATCCGCCCCGACAAGGTGGCCGAGGTCACCGTAGCCTACGGCGCCGAACACGATATCCTCGATAAGATCATCCTGCCCAACGCCCGGAGCATCTCACGGATACAGGGGTCCAAACTGCGGGCCCGCGACTTCATCAGCGGAAAGACCCGCACGGCTTTTCAGGAGCGCTTGCTTTTGGAATTGCGCCGCGAATGTTGGCAGCAGGGCATCGATATCAAGTCGGCCCTGGTCCGCGACATTCAACCGCCGGCTGAGATCGCCAGCCTGATCAGCCAGCGCGAACAGGCCGATCAGGAAATCGAGCGCTCCATGAACGAGATGGAAGAGGCCAAAGCCGAGGTCAAGCTCGTCGAACAGCAGGAACTCCAAGACCGAAACCGGGCCTTGGGCGACATGCGCCGGGACGTGGTGACGGTGACCAAACAGGCCGAGCAGAGCAAGACCGTGGCTATAACCGACGCCAACAGAGAACTGGAAGTTGCCAAACTCGACCTGCAAGCCGCCGAGAAACAGGCGTCGGCCATCAAGTCCCGAGGTCAGGCCCAAGCCAACGTCGTCCTGTTCGATTACCAGGCCCGGGCCGAACCCCTGGCGGCGGCCGTCAACGCCTTCGGCGACGGCAACACGTATGCTCAACAGTTCTTCCTTCAACGCGTTGCTCCGTCGATCCAATCCATCCTGTCCAACACCGACGGGCCGTTCGCCGAAATCTTCAAACAATTCCAGACCTTCCACGACGACCCTGCGTCAAGTCGTGTCTCTCAAGGGGGTGGCCAATGAATACCAGATTGATCAGCATAATAGCCGGCACGGTGTTTGTGGTCTTGGCTGTGGTGGGGTCGATCCTCTGGATCAGCTTTCGCATCTACGTTCCGCCCGATGCCTGTGCCGTGCTCACCCGAAAGATGGGCGAGGCCCTGCCCGCCGGGCAGATGGTGGCCACCCAGCCGGGTCAAAAGGGTATTCAGACCGAGGTCCTGGGACCGGGGCGCTATTTTAGAAACCCCCTGGTTTGGGAAGCTCAGCAGGTGCCCCTGACGGTCATTCCTTCCGGCGACCCCAGCACCTGGGAATGGATCCACTCCCTGGATGACCGGCAGCGCGATCAACTCCGAGCGGGTACTTTCAAATTCGAAGGCGACTTCCCGCAGATCGGCGTGGTCAGTCGCAAGGTCG
>JBHHVM010000487.1:0-2922 GCA_046754265.1 Phycisphaerae bacterium | reverse complement strand
GGAAACAGCCAGCTCGAACTTGCGGTTATCGGGCTCAGACAAGGTGATGCTGCCCATGGTGATGATCAGTTGAATCTGAGTGTATCGACCCGTGGTAACCACGGCTTCAGCCAGGATGCTGGTTCGTCCGTTGCGCAGGTCGAGCAGGCTTACCGTCCGCTCACCCTCGAAAAGCGTGACAAACTCAGCCGCGTCCGGCTGATCCCCGCCGGAGGTATCCAAGCCATCCGATCCGGTATCGTCATCACCGTCATCGCTGTCCGAGTCCGCCCCATCAGTGCCCGTGTCACCGTCGGTATCAGCCGAGTCATCATCGCCATCCGTGTCGGCGTCATCGCTGTCACCGTTGTCGGAATCAGCAGCATCGTCGCTATCGCCGTCGGATCTTTTGGTGCGGGCGCCACGATGGGCGGAAAAACTTTCGTCGTCGCCGTCCGTGTCCGCGTCGTCGCGATCATCGCCATTGGAATCGACCTCGGAATCGGCTTGGCCACTGTCGTCATGATCCGAATCGGCATCCGAGTCTGCTTCATCACTATCACTGTCGCCATCGGTATCCATGTCGTCATCGGCCCCAGCCAGTCGGGCCTCGACTCGAGTGATGGTCACCGTCGCCTCGCTGATGAACGCCAAAGGGAAGGGCTGATCCGTGATCAGCAGGCGAAGGTTACCGCTCTGACCGGTGCCCGCTTGGCCACCCAAAGCCTGCTCGCCGCCAATCTGGCTTCCACGGGCCTGGCGATCGACGGCCGATGACCCGCTGCTGCCACCCCCGCTGCTTCCGCCCGGGCCGGCCCCGGAACCGTCGTTACAGCCGGATGACCACCCCAGCGAGGCAAAGCAAAGCCCCAGCGCAATCCGGTCCCACGTGCGTTCTTTCATCGCTATCTCCTGAATAAAACTCGTCTTGGCCTGCCACAGCCAATCCTAAAATCGTTTGGACGTTGCCGGCAGCCAGAGACGGGCTGTCCCCCCCGGCGGTCAGGATGTGCAAAGCGCGATGAAGCCCTTGCTGCTCAAGAAATGCGACCTGCGAGTGATCTTCGTTACCCCAACCGGGGCAAAGTCTACAATCTTTTCCATCTTATCCAAAGTGAATAATCGACGTGTTAACCGAGACGTCGGCACCTGAAACGCCCGATAAGCGGACCCTCAGGCAGTCCCAAAAAGACGGTCGCCGGCATCGCCCAGACCCGGCAGGATGAACCCGTTGTCGTCCAGCCTGTCATCCACCGCTGCCGTAAAGACAGCCACGTCTTGGTGACAGGAATTCAGGCACTCAATACCTTCGGGCGAAGCGACCAGACAGAGGACTTTGATGTGGTCCGCCCCGGTTTGCTTGACCGCAGCCACGGCTTCGTTAAGCGAGCCAGCCGTGGCCAGCATGGGGTCGATGACAATGACGTCCGTCTGGGCGATATCCGGCGGCAATTTGTTGTAGTAGACAACCGGCTTGAGGGTCTCCTCGTCGCGGTACATGCCCAGGTGACCAACCCGGGCTTCGGGCAGCAGCTCCAGGATTCCCTCGACCATGCCCAACCCCGCACGCAGCACCGGCACGAGCGTCAATGGCCTGGCCAGCACCACGCCCCGGCAGGGGCCCATGGGCGTCTCGATGTGCCGTGGGCGGGTCGGATAGTCGCGGGTCAACTCGAAGGCCATCAGCCGGGCGATCTGACCCATCAACCGCCGAAAGTCCTGGACGCTGGTCCGCTTGTCCCGGGCGACGGTCAATCGTTCCTGGACCACCGGATGGGAAACCACGGTCACGTTATGCCATTCTTGCAAAGCCATAGGTCGTCCTTCGATGGAGCAGAACCCGATTCGCGAGCGAGCATGATAACGCGATCCGCCAGCAGGTGCATCCGGGGCGTGAAGAGTCGGGAAGTGGTCCGGACCCCGCGAAATGACACTCGACCCAGGCTATAATCGGCCAAACGGACCCGGGCGCGTGCAAAGCCCGCCGCGAATCACGACCGGGCGGTTTTGACCGAGCTTGGAGACCCCATGGTCCTGCGCATCGGCGGTATCGGCACCGTCATTTTCTGGGTGGCCAGCATGAGCTGGCTGGTGGTGGGCGACATTTGGCCCGCCCTGACCGCAGGCCAGCCCCCACAGGCTGCCCGGTTGGATCTGACCGAGACCATTTCCTATCAGGTAGGGTTCTTCAATCAGTACGGGCATCGCATCGGCACAGCCTGGACCACCCACCAACCCATCGCCGAGACCACCAAGCGCGAAGACACCATCCACGTCGGGTCCTTCGCCGGATTGCCGCCCACGCTGGTCGAAATCGATTCGACGTTCTTGGAGAGCGGAGCCCTGGACGAGCTACACCTGCGCGTCCATGGCCACGGGCTTTGCATTCGCGTGGACGGCGAGCGCTTTGCCTCCATGTACGGGTTCAACATCCGCGCGGGTCGTCCGGACGAGCAAGTCCGCATCCAGGCGGACTCCGCCGGTTTGATCGGCGACGCCTTTCGTCCCTTTGCCGCGTTGCCGAACTTGAAAGTGGGACAGTCCTGGCGCATGCAGGTCATCAACCCGCTGGCCTGCGTGACAGGCCTGGGTGACAAGTTCGTGCCCATGCTCGTCGAAGTGACCGGCCGAGAACGGATCGACACGCCCGATGGCCGGGCGGTGAACTGCCTGGTGGTCGAAGCCTCCAACGCCAGAGCCTGGGTGGACGACCAGGGTAAAGTCATCAAACAGCAAGTCCAATGGCCCCTGGGCGGACCCATCACCTTGTGGGACGAACCCTTCGATGAATCCGCCCGGGCGGACGCCCGCCGAGCTGTGCCCCGTTCCGATTGCGATTCAGCCCCCAGCCCATTGGGGAGGCGTCGATGAGCCAGGCCGCCATCGAATTGACGTCCGTGGTCAAGCGCTATGGTTCGACCCTGGCGGTCAACGGTGTTTCGC
>JBHHVM010000486.1:0-2925 GCA_046754265.1 Phycisphaerae bacterium | reverse complement strand
AACTTGGCCTCGATGCCGGCAGCCGCCCACACGGCGCACACCGCGTTGTAGTCCTCGGCTGTCAACGGGCGAATCGAAACGTCGGGGCGTGGGGCGCTCATGGCCAATCCGGACTCGTATAGTAGAGGTACACCAACGTGCCGGAGTTCCAAAGCGCGTGCCCCAGGATGGCAGGGATGAGCGATCGCCGCCAGATGGTCATCACACTCAACGCGCAGCCCAACACGAACAGCGGCAAAACAGCAGCAGACACTTGATTCATGATGTGAGGCCCGGCAAACAGCGCCGAACTCAGCGGCACCGCCAGCCACCAAGAACCCACGGCTTTGCGCAATCGCGTCAGCAAGAACCCCCGAAAGACGACCTCTTCATAAACGGCCACCACAAACTGCAGCGCCACGATGAACACCGGGTGCATCCGGGGCAGCATGGCTTCGATGCTTTGGATGTTGTTCTGCAACTCCTCAAAGCCGCTGCGCCAAAACACCCACACGGCGGCGATGCCCAAGAGCCAGGAGGCAATGGCCACTCCCCAGGTTACCAATCCGAGCAAACCGTCGACGGCCCATCGGTCGCCACAGACCCCGATGGAAGCAGCTGACTGTTCACGGAAGGCCAACATCGCCGCCACCAGCGCCACCCACACCGCCCCCTGGACCGGCAGGCCGGCCACTTGAAGCCAGCGCTCGTCGATATCGCCCCAGACAACCAGCACCATACCGGCAACCAGGCCCATCACCAGGATGCTGACCAGCAACAAGCCCGAGAACACCACCACGTCCATGGCAGCCTGCCCGGCATGCACCTCGGGCAACAACATGGCGTCGGCCGGTCGCCCCCTTCCGGCATCACCCAAGCCGCGGGCGACGCCTATCGGCACGTCATCGGGCACCGTGGGTGGGGCGGGCGGACCCTCGCTATGGGTCGGCCCCTCAGCCATTGATTTGACGGGTGGATCGAAGGGGCCATGGCCACGCTCGCGTGGCCATGATTAACGATGTCATTCGATTAGCCATGGTTATTGACCCATCGTGGCCAATGTAACGGAGCATCAGGCCAGCGCCTGGGCGGCCGCTTCGCCGATGCCGGCCGGTGAATCCACCACCGTCACGCCCGCCTTTTTCAACGCTGCGATTTTCGAGGCGGCTGTGCCTTCGCCGCCGCTGATAATGGCCCCGGCATGCCCCATCCGTTTGCCCGGCGGGGCGGTCTGCCCGGCAATGAACGCCACCACCGGCTTGGTCACGTGATGTTCGATGAAATGGGCGGCAGCCTCTTCGTCGCTGCCGCCGATTTCGCCGATCAAGATCATCGCGTCGGTGGCGGCATCCGCTTCGAATCGCTCCAGCAATTCGATGAAGTTCAACCCCTTAACCGGATCCCCCCCGATGCCCACACAGGTGGTCTGCGATAGATTGCGCGTCGTACACTGCCACACAGCCTCGTAAGTCAGCGTCCCGCTGCGCGAAATGATGCCCACGTTCTTGCTGCCCTCTTGCGGCGGGCGGTGAATGTAACCCGGCATGATGCCGATTTTGCATTCGCCCGGGGTGATGATCCCGGGACAGTTGGGCCCGATCATTTCGGTGCCCCGATCGTCCAGGTATTTGCGCACCTTCACCATGTCCAGCGCGGGAATGCCCTCGGTGATGGCCACCACCAGCGAAGCCCCAGCCTCGGCGGCCTCCATGATGGCGTCGGCGGCAAAACCGGCCGGCACAAACACCATGCTCACGTCGGCGCCGGTGGCGGCGACCGCGTCGCGGCAATTGTTGAACACCGGTAACCCGTGCTCCGATTGGGTTCCCCCCTTGCCCGGCGATACCCCGCCCACAATCGCCGTCCCGTATTCCAGGCACTGGGCGGTGTGAAAGGCGCCCGCTTTACCGGTGATCCCCTGAACGACGACCTTGGTATTTTTGTTGACCAATATGCTCATCGATGCCCATCCTCACAATATCGCCCACGAGATGTCACAATTTGGCACGCAGTCGCGCGCCCCACGCCGCCTAATCGTCCGGCGGGCCAGTGTCCGCCGACTTGGCCTCCGGCACCCAGGCGGTCAATTCGGCAAACTCTTTCAACGCCGCTGCCGCCTCGACCCGGCCCAGGGTCACGTCCACCAGCAGCCTATCCAGTTGCCCGATCATGTCCACAAATCGGGGGCCCTCCAAGCCCTGAGCGCCCAGGGGGCGAATGGCTGCGCCGGCCTCGGCCTGATCGTCGCACTCGCCCCAACCCAGGGCTTCGAGCCTCGAGGTGGACAACGCGGCAAAGACCGCCGCCCGATCCGGGTAACTGCGCCCCGCCGCCTGAGCGATGGCCTGGATCCGCAAACACAACTGGTCCACGCAGGCCTGCACGGGCCTAACCTGCGGCTGAGCCGGCATAGGCAGGGCCTGCAACATCCGTCGATACTGGGCCAATCGCCACGCGGGAGTCAACGCCCCGTCGTCGGCCACCTGCGGGTCCGCCGCCTGCCCCACGGGGCCTCCCTTTAGAATCACCACCCGAACCTCCGTGACCCGCTCCTGGCCGGTGGGGTAGACTTCCATCACCGCCCGGTCAGCCGTCCACCCCTGGGCCCGCACCCAATTTCGCACCTTGGTTTGGGCGGCTGGTGACCGCCCAAATTGTCCTTCCACCCGAAACGAAGCCACCCAACGAGGCCCCAGCGCCGCCCGCCTGAACGGCTCGCTCACCATAAAACCGGTCTCCGCGAAAAAACCCACCTGGCCTCGAAGATTCTCCAGTTCGGTCTCGGCTGGGTCGTCCAGGTACCGTGCAAACATCGGCCCAGCCTGGTCTTGCTCCGCCATCAGGGCAGCCACTTGCCCAAACAGCTTGCCCATCCCCCAATAAGGTCCGCGGTGCTCCAGATACACGATCGTTGCGGGGTCCAGGTGCCTGACCCGTACCCCAGCC
>JBHHVM010000485.1:0-2932 GCA_046754265.1 Phycisphaerae bacterium | reverse complement strand
CGTTGGTTTTCAAGGCCAGAATTCGCCGGACCGTGTTTTCAAGCTCCCGGACGTTGCCCTCCAGCCCACAGCCTGCCAGGAATTCATAGACCCGATCGTCGATGCGGCGAATCTCTCGGCCGTAATAGCGGACGTATTTGCGGACGAAGTGGGGCACCAGTGCCCGAATGTCTTCGGGGCGCTCACGAAGCGGCGGGATATCCAACGGCAGCACGTTCAAGCGCTGATACAGGTCCAGCCGGAACTTGCCCTGCTCGACCAATGTCGCCAACGGCTGATTCGTCGCCGCCAACACCCGCACATCCACCCGCTGTTCGACGTCCGAGCCCACCGGCAGGATGAGACCTTCCTGCAAGGCCCGCAGGAGTTTGGGTTGAATACCGGGATCCAACTCCCCGATTTCATCCAACAGCAACGTGCCCCGGTCGGCCGAACGGAAATAACCCGCCCGCGTCTGCGTGGCGCCGGTAAAGGCACCTTTGATGTGCCCGAAAAGGGCGCTCTCAGCCAAGGTGCCGGTGATGGCGGCGCAGTTGACCGTCAAGAACGGATGCTGGCGGCGTTTCTGATCCAATCGATGAATCATCTCAGCCAGCAGTTGTTTGCCGGTGCCGGATTCCCCGAGAATAAGCACCGGGGCGTCGGCCACCTGGGCGGCCCGGACGGCCTGGGCCAGCACCTCAGCCATGCGCCGCGACTGGCTGACGAACGGCGTGGTGTCACTATCCGGCACTTCGTGAACCTCGGCGGCCGCGGCGACCTGCCGGCGGTATCGTTGCTCAGCCTCGGATAAACGCCGGCCCAGGGATTCGCAGTCCAGGTCAGGGCCGAGTTCGACGAAGCCGCTGACGCCGCATTCAATCGCCCGGCAACACGTGTCCACATCCACCTCGGCCGGTATGAGCAGGATGATCTGCGACAGGCTCGACGCCCGCTGCAGGGCGGACACCGTCTCCAGCGTGCCAGGCCCCAGGCCGGCCCCCGCGGTGGACTCGTCGCCGATCAGAATGATGGGGTGTACCGGATCCTGGGCCGCGACCCGCACCGCCTGGGCAGCGTCGGATTGATGGCAGACCGAGTAGCCCATAGGGGCGACCGCACCGATCAGCCGCTGGGCCGATAGACCTTCTGGATAGACGAACAGCAACCGACGGGCTGCAACACGATGGGCGTGCAAGCTTCTCTCTCCCTATTCACCGGCCTACCCTCGCCTCCGGCGAAACGGCAGTCCCGGTATCTCTCCCCGATACTCTCTCTCCGCGCAATCATAACCGAACCGCCCCACCCCAGGCAAGCGTAACTCTTGGATTTCCCGCGAATTACGTCAAATAGGGGCCTAAGGCGGTCAATATCGGACGGCCGCACTCGCCGAGTGCTGGGTTACGACGGGAGTTTCGATCGGCAGGGACACCCAGCCCCAAGCCAGCCCCTCATGGGCGGCCCGGCCGCCAGTCCCGTAACCTGTCGCCGGGCGCCGGGTCCACGCCGGAGACAATCCGGGCCACCGCCATGGGTTGATCCTGGTGGCGGCGAACGACTCGGGCGGTCCCGACGTGCCGATCACCGCGTTGAAGTTCGAGCGTTTGGCCCACGTAAACGCCGCCGCCGCCGGTGTCGAAAACCATCAAGTCGTGCTGCTCATCCACGCGGGTCACCTCCCCGTATTCCGGGCCCCACGTCATCCCCTCCAACCGCTTCAGCGCGGAGGTGATCGCGGTTCGCTCCTGCCCCACGGCATCGGGCAATCGGTGTTCCAAAACGGATTGGGCCAGCCGGTTGCCCATGGCCGCCAATCCGATGGCAGCCACCAGACGCAATCGGGCATCCGGATAAGACAGCGCATCGACCAGCACCGGTTCCCCAACCTCGATGGGAAGCTGGGTAGCCGCCCCAGCCAACCGATGTCGGTCGGTGCCTTCCCACTGGGCCAAGCCGGTTCGCAACGTCCCCGACCGGATCAAGGGATGGGCCGATGCATAACGCGGAACGTATCGGTAATACGTTTCCAGGGTCAGCACCGCCAGTGCCGTGGCGTAAACCCTTCCACCGGTTCGGCCCCATTTCCCCCAGCCGGGCCCCAGGCCGGGCCAACTCCCGTACACGTGGCGCCGACGCCCGCTGCCGGTGACCGACGTATCCTGCATGGCCAACAGGTTCGGCTGGAGGGCGGCGTTCCAGCGTTGCCAATCCGCGCCGCCACGAAGGAACATGGCCAAGCTGCCGTGATACCAATAATAGTAGCTGTGCAGCCCGGTCGGATCGCCGCCGCGCAACAGTTTTGAGTCCGGCCGATCATTGAGCAACAGGCGGGCTTGGTCCTGAATCTGATGGGCGTCGGCCCGCCAGCCCAACAATTGCCGCGACAACATGCCCACCGCAGTCATGGCCGGCCCGTAACGCTGCACCCGCCGTCCGCCCGCCGACTCCTTGGTGCCCGCCCCGGAATCGGCGTACCACACCCGGCCCGACGGTTCGGTGGCCCGGCCAAGGTGCGTCAGAACGCCCAGCACGGTGGCGTCCGGGATGTCCAACCCCGCCGTGTAGGCCGCCTTGAGGGCCATGACCACCCACCCGGTGATCGAGGTGTCGTTCCGACCGGTGCTCAAGTCGGATCGATAGTCCCAGCCGCCGCCGCTTTGCTGGGCCCGCACCAAATGACCCACCGCCCGGCGCAGCGGTCCAGCCAAGGCGGCATCTCGGGTCAGGGTATAAGTTTCCGCAATGGCCAGCGTGGCGATGGCGTGGTTGTACATTTCCAGGCGCTGGGGCGGGGCAAAACTACCGTTGTCTTTCTGTTGGCCCAGCAAAAAGGCCAGGGCGCGCCCGACCACCGGCTGGAAGGGTTCGGTTTTGGGGTTTGCAGGTGCCTTCGTGCCTCCGTGCCTCCGTGCCTTCGTGCCTTGATGTTCGAGTTGCTGGTGCGTGTGACCGG
>JBHHVM010000484.1:0-2953 GCA_046754265.1 Phycisphaerae bacterium | reverse complement strand
ATTGATGCCCGCACGATGGAAATCCATCACGACAAGCATCACAACGCGTACGTCAGCAAGTTGAATGCAGCCCTGGAGGGTCATGCCGACCTGGCCGCCAAAAGCGTGGAGGACCTGTTGCAGGGCATCAACAGCGTGCCCGACTCTATTCGCCAGGCGGTGATCAACCACGGCGGCGGCCACGCCAACCACACGCTGTTTTGGAACATCATGGGCCCCGGCGGCGGGGGTGAACCGGCTGGAGCCTTGTCCGAGGCGATCAACGGCACGTTCGGCGGCTTCGACAAGTTCAAGGCCACCTTCGCCACCAACGCAGCCGCACGCTTCGGCAGCGGCTGGTCCTGGCTGGTGGTGGCCGACGGAAAGCTGGAGGCCTATTCGACGCTGAACCAGGATTCCCCGCTGATGCAGGGGCATACGCCTATCCTGGCGTTGGATGTCTGGGAGCATGCTTACTACCTCAACTACCAGAACCGACGACCCGATTACGTGGCGGCATGGTGGAACGTGGTCAACTGGAGCGCGGTGGGCGAGCGGTTCAGCCAGGCCAAGTAGCGAAAACCTCGATCGAAACAAACCACCGGCACGGGATGCCCCCAGTGGGGCGTCGCGTGCCGGTTTTTTTCTACGGGCGAGCCCAACGGACGGACGCTACAATATCGACCGGCTGGCCGGTTGCCCGCCCTTTTCGGCCCCAACGTTACGGCGCCGGTGTGAACGCATGCACGGTGCGGTGAGGCATTGCAGTGGTTGTACGACACGAAGAACATCGCTCGCTCGTCTCCCAAGGAGAAAACGCGCCGGCTGACGAGGCGGGTCACCCTATGGACGATTCGACCGATCTACTGTGGGACGAAGACCGGCTGCGCATGCCTCACCATCAGGGCGACAAAGCCGACCGCGTGCGGCGGATGTTCAATGCCATCGCCCCGACTTACGAGCGGATCAACCGATGGTTCAGCGGCGGTCGCGACGGTTATTGGCGGCGCCGGGCGGTCGAGCTGGCCGGCGTGGGGCCAGGGGACGTCGCCCTGGACGTCGCCTGCGGCAGCGGTGACTTGGCCCGGGCGATGGCCTCGACAAAGCCGCGTCGAGTGATCGGCTGCGATTTCGCCCACGACATGCTGCGCTTGGCCAGGGGGCGCGGGTCCAGCGCCATCGACTACTGCGAAGCCGATGCCCTGGCCCTGCCTTTACCCGACGGCTCGGTGACGGTCACGGGGTGCGCCTTTGGGGCCCGCAACTTTGATGACTTGCAGGCCGGCCTGTCGGAGATGCACCGGGTGCTGGCCCCGGGTGGGCGGGCCATGATCCTGGAGTTCACTCGACCCACCGGCCTGTTGAAGCGGGCGGCCTACGAAGTCTACGCCGGGTGGATCATGCCCGTGCTGGCTTCATGGGTGGCCCGTGATCGCACCGGGGCCTATCGCTATCTGCCCCGCTCGGTGGTATGCTTCGCCGATGCCGAGCAGATGTGCCGATTGCTATCGGCCGTCGGATTCGTTGAGATTGACGCCACGCCGCTCACCTTCGGCGTGGTGACGGTGTATGTCGCTCGAAAGGCGTCGGATGGCTGAAGCAGGCCGATCAGTTGGGCGCCACCTGGCCCCCCACCCCGCCCGGGCGTCGGCCCGGGCCGTGCAGCAAGCCAAACGCGGCACGGACCCGCCCGATGCCGGTGACGGTCCGGAGATTTCCGACGTCTGGTCGCGGACGTCGGCCAAGTACCGCGTTCGGGCCGTGGTCCTGCTGCTGATCAACGTTCTTCTCTTCGGCGGGCTATGCACCTTCGCGTTCTGGCTGCGAACGGGCAAAGTCTTTGCCCCGATCGACCAGAATTACTGGCATATCCTTGCCGAGACGTTTCATCCCTCGCGCGACACGACAGTCAGCCTGAGCGCTTTGCTGACCTTTCCCATCAACATCGAAGAGGTGCCTTTGCAGATCGTGATTCTGGGACTGCTGCTGGCAGCCCTGGTGTCGATTCCGATTCTAGTGGCCATTCTTTACCGGCTGCCGGCTGCTTTGCCCTTCCTGGCACTGGTGGCCTTTGTGGCCATGATGCCCTGGCTGGCCATCACGCTGACCGGGGCCTGCCTGATTGTCAGTGTCAAACCCTTTCGCTTTCAGTTCCGCTACGCATCGGCGCTGATGGGCTTGCTATTGGTGTTGGCGTATTTTTACGGAGCGGCCCGGACGGCTTCGCAGCCCGTGGCCTCCCTCGACAACCCGGCTGACCGCATCAAATACATAGCTCCCTGGCTACTGGCCACCGTTGCTTCCTGCCTGCTGATGGGTTTCGTGCTGTTGATCGCCCGCATGGTCAACTACCGCCCCGGAGCCATCGCCCCACTGCTGGCCCTGATGTTCGCCTTGCCGGTGGCCCTGTTTGAGGTCCATGTCGGTCGGGATGAACTGCACTACCGCATTATCGAACACGACTACGGACCCGGCTCGGCCTACTTCGCCGATCGGGACGTGTCGCAGACCTTTGATTGGGCGGTTCGCGAAGCGTTCCTGGCCCGACCCGCGCCCAGGCCCGACATCAACCGCGTCAAAGAGAGTGCCGAATTGCTCTGGAGTCTGGAGTTGGACGAGGCGTTAGGCCCCTTCAACACGGCTGTTTCCCAACATCGCTACAACGCCGTCCAGCAGATCAGTTGGTTTTTGCGCCAGTTTCCCACCAGCCGTAATGCGGTCGGCGCCCTTTACCTGATGGCCCGGGCGGCGGACATGCGCGTGGATCAGCAGGCGTTTCGTCACCACAAAGCCCTGCGCTTCTACAGCGATTTTCCGACTGACAGATCCAGGCACTGGTGGAAACTGGTGGTGGCCAACGGTCCGGACACGCCCATGGCAGCGGTGGCCCTATACCGGCTGGCCCAACTGGATGTGCGGGCCGGTGACATCGAATCGGCCCGGCAACGGCTGGAAGAATTGGTCAAGCGCTTCG
>JBHHVM010000483.1:0-2956 GCA_046754265.1 Phycisphaerae bacterium | reverse complement strand
GTGGGCGTATAACTTGACGTTGTGACGTGCCTCGACGCCCGCCAAAAACCAGGGAATCATTATGACCACCGTTTCGCCGACCCAACAGGGCGCCTCGCCATTGGCTGACGCCGACCGCGACGTGGCCCGCATCGTGCTTGCCGAAGAACGGCGCCAACACCAAACCCTGGAGCTGATCGCTTCGGAAAACCACGTATCACCAGCCGTGCGCCAGGCGGTCGGCAGCGTGCTGACCAACAAATACGCCGAGGGCTACCCCGGGCGGCGCTACTACGGCGGCTGCGAAAACATGGACGCCATCGAAGACCTGGCCCGCCAACGGGCCAAGGGACTTTTCGGGTGCGAGCACGTCAACGTCCAACCTCACTCGGGGGCCAACGCCAATGCCGCCGTCCTTCTGGCGGTGCTCAAACCGGGTGACACGATTTTGTCACTCGACCTGGCCCATGGCGGGCACCTTTCCCACGGCTTGAAGGTCAACATGTCGGGCCTGTTGTTCAACATCGTCGGTTATCAGGTCGATCCGCAAACCGAACAGATCGACTACGACAACGTCCGCGAACTGGCCCGCCAGCATAAGCCCAAGCTGATCATCTCCGGGGCCAGCGCTTACCCCCGCAGCCTGGACTTCGACAAGTTCAGCGAGATTGCCGCCCAGGTCGGCGCCGTCCACATGGCTGACATCGCCCACATTGCCGGGATGGTCGCCGTGGGGCTGCATCCCTCGCCGGTCCCCAGCGCCGATTTTGTCACCACCACCACCCACAAAACCCTCCGCGGCCCGCGCGGCGGCATGATCATGTGCCGGGCTGACTGGGCCAAGAAATGCGACTCTCGCATTTTTCCCGGCACCCAGGGAGGCCCCTTGATGCACTGCATCGCCGGCAAAGCGGTCGCTTTCGGTGAGGCGCTTCGGCCCGAGTTCAAGCAGTATCAGCAGCAGATCCTAAGCAATGCCCAAGCCCTGGCCGACGCCCTGGTCAGCCTGGGCAACCGTCTGGTCGCCGGCGGCACCGACACCCACCTCATGCTGCTGGACCTGCGCCCCGCCTACCCCGATGTGACCGGCGCCCAAGCTGAGGAATGGCTCGAACAGGCCGGCATCATCACCAACAAGAACATGATCCCCTTCGACGGGCGCAAGCCGATGGAAACCTCGGGTCTGCGCCTGGGCACCCCCGCCCTGACCACCCGCGGGCTCAAAGAGGAGGACATGAAGACCTTGGCTGGCTGGCTCGACCGGGTCCTGCGGGCCTCGGGTGATCCCCAAGTGATCGACGCGACCCGGGCGGAGGTCCAAAGCCTGTGCGACCAGTTCCCCTTGCCGTGAAGAGCGACCCCAACCACCCCCTGCGCCCGACAGTCCCGACAACACTGCTTCTGGCCGTCGCCTGTCTGGCCGGTTGCGCCGGTCGAGCGACCATTCATGTCATCCCCGCCGACTACGACCGCATCTCCACCGTCCGCGATCTGAACGAAGTTTACCACCCAGCCCACGCCTGCTTTTGGGTCAACGCCCGCGACGAGTTATGCCTGGCATTTTCCACGCATCCCGCTTTGGAGCCCGACGCCAGGCCGGCTGAATCGTTCGATCTTTCCTTTGTGCTCGAAGGTCAGCCCGCCGGGCCGGCCCGAAACTACCTGGCGGATCGCCGCACGATGCGGGCGTTGATCCAAAAACGGATCGGCCGATACCGCTACGGCTCCCTCAAAGGCATCGTGGCGGTCTGGTTCGATCAGCACGACCCCGACCTGCTAATGGGTCGCTTTCGCATCCTGGCCAACGAGCAGGACCACACTTGGTGGCGTGGCTGGGCTGGCAATCGCCAGGTGTTGTTTGTCGGCCGGTTCCAAGCAGTCCGCGACGTCATCAATGGCCGGGCCATGCTGGACCGCACCGAAGCCGGTGCCCTGAAACGGCCCCCACGCATCGGCAAACCCGTGCCGGTCACCGGCCCACCGCTGCCGAACATGCCCGAAACGCACCACGACAGCCGATAAGGCTGGCTGCACCGGAAATTAACACCCTGGGCACCGGCGCGTTTAAGATGATGCGCCGCCCGAGCAAACACCATGAGCAGCGAACCCCAAACCGCCGAGTCGCGTCAACGCCGCCGGCCGTGGTATCACTGGGTCGCCATTCTGGCGGTCCTGCTCATCGTGCTGGTGGGCGTCCCCCTGGCCCTCCTGGACATGACCGGTCGGGCTGCGCTCCAGCGAGAGTTCGATGCCATTCGAATCGCCGGTGGCCCCGTTAACTTCGAGCAGCTCCAAGCCGCCTTGATCCCCCTACCGGACGATCAAAACGGGGCCTTGGTGCTGCTGGCACTAACTGACAGGCTGGAGACACTCTCGGAGAGCGCCGATCGAGAAAAACTGCTGCCCGTCCTGGGCCAGGCCGACCTGCCCGCCTTTGGTGAGCCCTACCCGCCCGAAACCTTGACCGCCATCGACCGCCTGATCGCTGACCAAGAAGAACTGCTGGCCGAGATTGACCGCCTGCACGCGATGCCCAGAGGACGCTCGCCTTTGGAGGAACTCAACGTCGAGACCGTACTCCCCCACCTGAGTCCGATCCGCACAGCCGCCAAGCTCAAGTCACTGCACGCTTTGCACCACCTGGCTCGACACGATGTTGCCAATGCCAATCGTGACGTGGTCACGATGCTCAACATCGCCGGTTCGGTGGCGGAAGAGCCGATCTTGATTTCATTCCTGGTCGCGACAGCCATACAATCCCTTGCCATACATACATTTGAACGTGTTCTTGCCGCCGGCGTGCTTGCCGACGATGACCTTCTAGCCCTGGGTAAGAGGCTGCGCGGCGTTATGGAAACAGCCTCGCCGACCCAGGCCATGTGGGGCGAACGCCTCTTTCAATTGAACTTGCACGAACGCTATGCCAAAGATCCGGCAGCAGTAATGAGATCCTCCAGCCAGTCCGTCACACCGCTTT
>JBHHVM010000482.1:0-2960 GCA_046754265.1 Phycisphaerae bacterium | reverse complement strand
GCGACTGGTTGGAGCATCGCGGCGAACTCCACGTCAGAGAGCAAAAACCCCTGGCGGTCATCGGAGCGACATGACGCGGCATGTCATCGATTCCTGAAGCAACCTGTCACCCGAAGGTCACCGAGTCGGGCGTTGCCGACTTGGACGCCCTGATCGACCACCTTCACGCAGCCGGGCGCGTAACCGGCGATGACGATCAACAGGTGGACATCAGCGAGTTGGCCGTGTCGAACCGGGCAGGCTTGGTCCTGGAGGGGGCGGTTCAAGCGGTCGATGCCCGCTCCGGGGTCGAAGTGGGTTGTGCCAGCGCGTTGTCCACGTTGCACATCTGCCGGGCCTTGAAATCCCGGGGGCACCTGTCGTCGGGCGCCCTTCAAGTGATGGACCCCAAGCAGACCAGCCATTGGAAAAACATTGGCCGGCGAGCGTTGTCGGCCGCGGGCCTGCTGGACCGGGCGGTCGTCCTGCACGAAGCGCCCGCCCACACCGTGTTGCCCCGGCTCTTGAAGCAGGGCACCCAAATCCAGTTCGCCTTCATCGATGGCTGGCACATGCTGGACTACGTGATGGTCGAAGCCTTCTACTGCGACTTGATGCTGGAGGTCGGAGGGGTCATCGCCCTGCACGATTTATGGATGCCGGGCTTGCAGGTATTTGCAGCAGCCTGGTGCGCCAATCGCCGCTATGAGCCGGTGAGTCTGATCCAGGGCGGGTTGTCCAGCCAAGCCTGTCCCAGTGACCATCCCATCGTGGGCGATTTGGCCAAAGCCTGCCCGGGCTTTGTGGCCCGCATCGCTCCCTTCGTCGATCAGAGCGTGCTGCTGCTCAGAAAAACCGGGCACGACCATCGGCCATGGGACCACTATCGAGACTTCTGGTCTGCTTGAACCCAACCACAGCCTTCCGCGCCTCTTCCGTGACGGCTTGTCGAGCCGGGAACGCGTGGCTACGATCGCATCCCGATTTGCGTGATGATCCGCATTTCCCAAGACTCTTCAGGAGGATGAAGGACCCTTGAGCGGACCGACCCAGAACGCGTCTTCCGACCGGCCTCCCAACGTCGAACGCGCCGGCGCCGGGCGACGGGGCCGGCAATGGTTTATCTGGGCGCTGCCGGTCTTGCTGGCCGCCCTGGCTTATGTCGGATGGCGGTCGTTGGGTGGCCCCCCAGCCGCGGTCAGGCCTATCCGCGCCGACATCCACAACACCGAACTGGCCAAACTGATCGAAGACCATATCCAACGGGTCGAAGAAGCCCCCGACGACGCCGAAGAGCACGGCCAACTCGGCTTGGTGTATGAAGCCAACAACCTGTGGGTTGAAGCGGGCCAATGTTTTGCAAACGCGGCAGCCTTGAACCCGGACAACCCGACTTGGCCACATCATCAAGCCCTGGTCCACTGGCAAAATGGTAACATGGACGCCGCGGTCGCCCTATTGCAGGAGAACACCACCCGGCACCCCGATTTCGCCCCGGGTTTGCATCGCTTGGGCTATGCCCAATTGCACCAGGGCCGGCTCGACGCCGCGTCGCAGAGCTTCGAGCGATTCATCCAGCGGATCCCCGACCAGCCGCACGGGTACGTGGGTTTGGCCGAGGTGCGGATCAAGCAGCAGCAATACGCCGACGCCGTCGATTTGCTCCACAAGGCGTTGGCCATGTCGGGCGAATCCAAGACGGCCCATTATCTGCTGGGACAAGCATACCGGGCCTTGGGAAAACTCGACCAAGCCAAAGAAGAATTGACGCTGGGGCTCGATGCCCAAGTGGAGTATTGGCCCGATATCGAGTCGGCCAACTTGGGGCAATACGCCCGCGGGTTCGCCGCCAAGCTGGCGGTGGGTCGGCAACTGATAGCCGCAGGCCAGGTACTACAGGCTGTGCAGGTCTTTGAACGACTGTTGAAGGATCATCCCGACGACACCCGGGTGATGAATAACTTGGCCTATTCCTACAACCTGATGGGCAAGTTCTCTGACTCGCTGGAGCTGCTTAAGCGGGCCGAGACCCTCGACGACAACGCCATGACCCGCATGAACCTGTCGGCCACGTTGTTGGCGTTGAATCGAGCGCCCGAAGCCCTGGAGTCGGCCTTGCAAGGGGTCCAGTTGGCCCCCACCCTGGGTGACGCCCACGTGGCCCTGGCTAGGGTGTACATCGCCCAGCAACAGTTCGCCGAAGCACAATCAGCCCTGGAAACAGCCCTGCGTTTCGCGGGCCGGAATGCGCAATCCCACGCTTTGCTGGGCGGCGTGTACCGTAAACTGGGCCGATTCGACCTGGCCAAACAACACCTCAAAAGGGCCAGCGAAACCATGACCACTTCGCCCGGTGTGTTCGGGGAACTCTTCGAATCGTGCCTGGAGACGGGCGATCTCGACGAAGCAGCTTCGGCCCTGGAACGGCTCGGCCAGCTTCTTCCCGGGCACCCCCTGCTGCAAGAGTTGGCTGACAAGCTGCAGGCCCGACGGGAGGCCCGGTAGCCGATCATGGCTTGGCTGCGTCCCCATCACCGCCGCTCGATTCGCAAGGCAGCCATCGACGTCAAAGTCGCCGGCATCGTCGTCTTGGTGTTGCTGTTGGCCTTGGCGGGGTGGATGCAATGGACTGGCCACCGCCTTGGTGGCGAACGGCCAGCGGGGAGCGTCGCGACCCACGACGAGGCGTGGTTCGTTGAAGAGGCAGCCTCAGCCGGCCTCGACTTCATCCACGTCAGTGGCAGGCCGCCGCAGCACTATTTTCCTGAGATCATGGTCGGCGGTGTTTGCTTGCTCGACTACGACGGCAACGGATTGCTGGACGTCTATGCCGTGCAAAGCGGCGACTTGGACCCCAAAGTAGGCAACCCGCCCGGCAACAAGCTCTACCGCAACCGCAGTGCCCCGGACCAAGGGCTTGCCTTCGAGGAAGTATCCGCAAAAGCCGGCGTTGGCGACGCCGGCTATGGCGCCGGTTGTGC
>JBHHVM010000481.1:0-2961 GCA_046754265.1 Phycisphaerae bacterium | reverse complement strand
CGTACCCGATGTCCTCGATGGTCCGCCGAATGGTCGCCTCTGCCCGTCCCAGGGCTTTCTCTGCCGCGTCGTTGTGGACGGTCACTTCACCGGCCACCACCGCCAACCCGGTCGTGACCAGGGTCTCGATGGCCGTCCGGGCCCGCGGATCGTGGTCGAGCAGGCTATCTAAGATCGCATCGGAAATCTGGTCCGCCACCTTATCAGGATGGCCCATAGACACCGACTCGGACGTGAACAAGTGCTTCTGCTGGCAATTCGATGAGGCCACCGGCTACTCCTTTTTTATTGTGCGGGCAGGCCCCATTCGAGACTCCGGCCCGGCGAAAACGACGCTAAAACCCAGAACCCGCCATGATAGAAGCCCCCGCCGCTGAGTACAAGCGCACCTAACAGCGGTAGCCCACCGCTCCGAGGGTCGGAGCGTGATGTGGCCGAGACGCGGGGGCTACAGGGGCTCCACCACGATTGCCTTCGGCGTGGTCGGGCAGTAGAGCTGGCAGATGCCGCACCCCACGCATCCGTCCGAGAGCACTTCAGGCAGGTCAGCCTCACCGAGCCTCAGGGCGCTGCTGCCCAACGGGCAACGATCCACGCAGATCGTACAATCCTGGCCTGCGGTCCGAACGCAATCGTCGGCCAGAACCCGAGCCAGCCCCATCCGGATCTGACTAGGGTCCTCCAGGCGTCGAAGCGCCCCACTGGGGCAGACCTGTGTACACTGCAACCCCTCGCAAACCACGCAGGCAGCCAGGTTGGCATCGATGCAGGGCGTCCCCGCCTTTGGATTCGGCCCCTGGGGCAGCAGCCAGATCGCGTCGGCTGGGCACGACTCGGCACAGCTCCCGCAACGATAGCAGGTGGCCAGGAATTCCTCCTCAGCCAGGGCGCCCGGGGGTCGCAACAGCGTCCGACCCGCCATCGGGTCCATCCGTTTTTCCAGATAGCCCGCCAAAGGGCCTAGCAGTTCGCCCAGACCTTGCCGGAAGAACCTCCGTCGGCCCACCTCCGCATTAGCGGGTTCACGATCGATGAGTCACCTGCTCCCGTCCCGCGCCCGGAGGGGCGCAAACATGAGTCCCGGTAGACTTGGGCATTGTAGCGGGTCAGGTGATTCAGTCGCGGGGATTGGTGCGGAATGGGCGGGGCGCACCCCACCTAGCACAGGGCGGCATAGCAGGCAGCCGTCAAGACGATGATCTTCAGCTTTCGCCGGAAGAACCAAAAGATATAGGACCTAAGTGCGATGCTTCCACCTCCTCCAAAGGCGCTGACCGGGGTCAGCCCTGATCCTCCAGCAAACGCCGGACCGCGGTCGGCCAGCGGGCCCGCTAGCCAGCATGCGGCCGTAACTCGTTAAATACCAGTTAGTTATGAACAGGGTCGCCCGCCGGGGGCTGTTCGGTCTGCGCCAAGATGTTGACGCAAGTCCACGCTCCCGGGCGTCGTGTTGATTCGAAACCGCGCCCACATCGAAACGCAGACACGTCCGACATGGCCCGCGTCATTCCGCCGGCAGCCTGGTTGTGGTAAAAAGCCCCGCTCCGCCGGGGTCAACCCGGCGCGAGCAACCTTGCCGATTGACCGATTCGAGAACCACCCAAGACGGGGAACCGCACCATCATGGCCAAGCCCACCGCCAGCACCATGGACAAGATCACCGCCCTCTGCAAACGCCGGGGCTTCATCTTTCAATCCAGCGAAATCTACGGCGGCATCGGCGGCTTCTGGGACTATGGCCCACTAGGCACCGAGCTCAAACGCAACGTCAAAGACGCCTGGTGTAACGACATGGTCCGCAACCCACCCCCAGGCCCCGATGGCCGGGAGTTCCAGATGGTGGGCCTGGACTGCTCCATCATTATGAACCCCAAAGTCTGGGAAGCGTCAGGGCACGTGGGGGGGTTTAACGATCCAAGGCGCGATTGCAGGGATTGCAACCTGCGCTATCGAGCCGACTTCTTAGTTCGGTGGATGTTTAGACCAGTCGATCATGTCCCAACTGGGCCTCAGTTGATTCACGATGCGATCCGAGACTCTGGCGACACTGTCGCTACCTTTCTTTCTGATTGGGAGCCTGGATCAAACAGGGATTCGTTCACTACCGCTGCCAAGCGCGCGCTAGGCGTGAAGAAACTCAAATGGATTGACGTTCCGCAGGCTGATGGACCGATTCCAGATGCGGCCCTCTGGTATTGCGAGGCAGGGAATCGAAAGTATTTCGTTGGACAAACAGTCGAGCAGGGGCCACTAGACGGCGACAAATGCCCTAATTGTGGGGGAATGTTGACGGAGCCTCGGGATTTTAACCTGATGCTAGAAAGTCACACCGGCGCGGTACGGGATGATGCTTCCAAAGTCTATCTCCGCCCCGAAACCGCCCAGGGCATCTTTGTCAATTTCAAGAACGTCATGGATTCATCCCGCGTCAAGTTACCCCTTGGCATTGCCCAGATCGGCAAGAGCTTTCGTAACGAGATCAACCCGCGGAACTACACCTTCCGCTCGCGCGAATTCGAGCAGTACGAAATCGAGTTCTTCTGCCATCCGTCCGAAGCCGCCGTGTGGTACGAGTTCTGGCGCGACCTTCGCTATCAGTGGTATGTCACGCACGGCCTGAAAAGTGACAAGCTGCGTCTCCGCAACCACGAGGGCGATGAGTTGGCCCACTACGCCCAAGCTTGCGCCGACGTCGAATACGAATTCCCCTTTGGCATCTCCGAGTTGGAGGGCATTGCCAACCGCACCGACTTCGACCTCAAAGCCCACATGGACAAAAGCGGCAAAGACCTGTCGCACTTCGACCCCCATCGCGGCGAAAAGGGCGAACGCTACGTCCCCTACGTCATCGAGCCGTCCGGCGGCGTGGATCGCAGCGTGCTGGCTTTTATCACCGAGGCCTACACCGTCGACCAAAACCGGGCCAGCCCCGAACTGCTGAAATTCCACCCCCGGTTGGCA
>JBHHVM010000480.1:0-2961 GCA_046754265.1 Phycisphaerae bacterium | reverse complement strand
GATGCCCAAGCTCCCGAGGCGATGGTCCTGCGGGCGGCCATCGAAATCGCCCGGAGCGATTATTACAAGGCCCACCTGCACCTGCAGGAGTTTCTCGACCTCTACGGGACCAGCCGGCAGGCGGCCCGGGCGCTGGAGTTGGAGTTCATCGTGGCTGAGCGATTCCTAAACGGCACGCGGCGCAAAGTGTGGGGCATGAGACTGTTGAGCGCCACCGACAAGGGGCTCGAGATGCTCGACGAAATCGCGGCTGACTATCCCGGATCGTCTCTGGCGGAAAAAGCCATCAAGACCAAGGCAGACCATTACTTCAACCGAGGCGACTTTACGCTGGCGGAGTTTGAGTACTCTCGTCTGGGCGAGGAGTTTCCCCGGAGTCGCTATGCCCGTTTGTCTCTGCGGAAGTCGGCTGAGTCAGCCCTGGCCAGTTTCCCGGGCATCGACTTCGACGACGCCGCCCTCATCGAAGCGGAGGAGCGTTTCAAGGTCTACCTGGCCCAGTATCCCGGATCGGCCGAGCAGGAAGGCGTCGGCCAGATCCTGCAACAGATCTATGCCCAACGGGCCGCCAAGGAGTTTTCGGTGGGCCAGTTTTACGAACGCACCAGGCGCTTGGACTCCGCTATATTCTACTACCGTTCCACGCTCAACAATTGGCCCGACACGATCGGTGCCTCGCGGGCCCGCCAACGGCTCCAAGCCTTGGGCGCCGAGGGCTCACAGGCTGGGGAGCCCGCCGCAGAACTGACCTCCCTGGAGCGATAATCATGAACCGATGGCTCACTATTATTCGGTCCTTGGCGTTGGGCCTGTTGCCGGTTACCGGCATGACCGGATGTGGATATTCGACGGCCCGGCCGTTTCCGGACCAGGTTCAGACCGTCCACGTCAAAATCCTGCAATCCAGGGAGTTTCGACGCGACTTGGAGTTCATGTTGACCGAAGCGATTCAGAAGCGGATCAACCTGGACACGCCCTACCGGATCGCCCCGTTGAACAAAGCGGACTCGGTCTTTACGGGCGAAATACTGGAAGTGCGGAATCGCACCCTGGGCGATGATTTCGAAACACGGCTGCCCCGAGAGACCGGCTCGACCGTCATCATGGCGTTTCGCTGGAAAGACCTGCGAAACGGCAGGACGCTTGTGGAGCGGGAGCGATTCACCTACACCACCACCTACATTCCCCCGGTGGGCGAAACCTTCACCAAGGGCATGGTCCGGGGCCTGGACGGCATGGCTGAGTCGGTTGTCGAAGCCATGGAATCCCCCTGGTAAGACGTCTATCATAGAGAGCGTGTGAACACCTAACGTCAGGCTGATTGAGAAAGCCCCCGTATGCCCCCAGGCCAAGATTCCCAAAAACCCGATCGACCCACCGACAACAAGGGCACCGGCCCCAACATGAAGATGTCGCGGGGGTTGTTCAGTTGGCTCATCTTCATAGGCCTGGCCCTGATGCTGCTGGTCATGCTCAACGGGCCCGCCCGGTCCGCCAAGCGCATCAGCATCGATGAGTTTTACACCCATCTGGACAACGGCGAAATCAAAGAACTGGTGCTTCGGGAAGAGGCGCTGACCGGGACGCTTAACCCCACGCAGGGTTCACCGACCGAATCGCCCCAGCGCTTCGAAGTGCCCTACCCGCCCAACGCCATCGACAGCGAATTCATCACCATGCTGCAAAGGCGTTCGCCCCAGACCCAGCTCACCAAGGAACCGCGCAGCATCTGGGTCAACGTGCTGATCAACCTGCTGCCCTGGTTGCTGATCTTCGCCTTCATCTGGTTTTTTGTCTTCCGGCAACTGCGCAAC
Source organism: Phycisphaerae bacterium (assembly GCA_046754265.1). Taxonomy (GTDB): domain Bacteria; phylum Planctomycetota; class Phycisphaerae; order UBA1845; family UBA1845; genus OFTM209. Next base: position 1,147 of record JBHHVM010000480.1, on the reverse strand, counting down.
GCCGGCGGCGGCATGGGCATGCTGGGAAGTTTCGGGCGTTCCCGGCACCGCGTGACCAGCAAAGAACACACCCACGTCACCTTCGCCGACGTGGCTGGGATCGAGGAAGCCAAGGAAGAAGTCGAAGAGATCATCGAGTTCCTCAAATCGCCCAAGAAGTTTCAGCGGTTGGGCGGGCGCATCCCCCGGGGTGTGCTGCTGGTGGGTGAGCCCGGCTGCGGCAAGACGCTGCTGGCCAAAGCCATCGCCGGCGAGGCCGACGTGCCCTTCTTTTCCATCAGCGGGTCGGATTTCGTCGAGATGTTCGTCGGCGTGGGGGCTTCGCGGGTGCGCGACCTGTTCAAGCAGGCCAAGGAGAACTCGCCCTGCATCATTTTCCTGGATGAGATCGACGCAGTTGGACGGCGCCGCGGGGCCAACTTCGGCGGCGGTGGACACGACGAGCGAGAACAAACTCTCAATGCCATCCTGGTCGAGATGGACGGCTTCGAGACCTCGGACCAGGTCATCGTCATCGCCGCCACCAACCGGGTGGACGTGCTCGACCAGGCCCTAATTCGTCCGGGCCGATTCGATCGCCAGGTCTACGTCCCGCCGCCGGACGTGCAGGGTCGCTATGAAATCCTCAAAGTCCACGCCCGCAAGGTCAAACTCGGCCCCAACGTGGACCTTCGCCGCATCGCCCGGGTGTCTGCCACGTTTAGCGGGGCGGACTTGGCTGCGCTAATCAACGAGGCGGCCCTGATTGCCACGATGGCCAATCGGGAGTACGTGGCCCAGGACGATCTGGAAGAGGCCCGAGACAAAGTCCGCTGGGGGCGGGCCAAGAGAAGCCGGGTGATCGACGAAAATGAAAAGATCGCCACCGCCTATCATGAAGCAGGCCATGCCTTGATCCAAGCCTTGGAGGAGGACGCCGACCCGGTTCACAAGGTCAGCATCATCCCTCGGGGGCCCTACGGCGGGGCGACCTTCACCCTCCCGGAAAAAGACCGCCAGAACTATAGCCGTAATCTCATCATGGCCCAGATGCGCATCCTGTGTGGGGGACGGATTTCCGAGGAGATATTCACCAACGATGTCAACACCGGGGCAGCCGCGGACATTCGACAGGCCACCGACCTGGCCAAGCGCATGGTGACCGAGT
>JBHHVM010000479.1:0-2964 GCA_046754265.1 Phycisphaerae bacterium | reverse complement strand
CACGGCCGGGGTGACCGACATCAACGCTTCAGGGGCAGCCAGTGCCAGCAGTGGCCTGGAAGGATTGCTGCCCTATGCCGACGCTCTTTTTGATCCGGCGGCCACGTCGGTCAAGGTGATGGTGATGATGGTCCTGCCTAACGGAACGGTGGGCAATCAAATCCTGCCGGGGCTCGGGGGTGGCGTGGGCCTACCGGGACTGTCACCGGATTTTCGCGCTACACCCGGCGATCAATTCGCCGTGGTTTCGCTGATTGTCCCGGGCGATTTCAACGGCGATCGCTTGTTTAACCTTGCAGACTACTCATTCTTTGACGATTGCCTGACCGGACCGGCTGCCCCGGGCGGCCTGGGCGCCGGGTGTGAGGTGTTTGATTTCGTGGCCGACACCGCGATTGACCTGCGGGACTTCCAAGCCGTACAGCAGCGGCTGTAGGTAGGAGCATCGCTTGGGTGCGGTGACTGGTCGGCCCCCGGTCGCTACGGACCGGTCAGATTGTTCACGACTTCCGCGACGTCCGCCAAATCGACCCGCCCGTTTTCCACGACATCTTCAGCCAACCCGCAGCCAGCGCTGCCAAAGGCTACCTGCATCCTGGCATAGTCGCCCAGATCCGTGCGGGTGTCACCATTCAGGTCCGTGCTGCGACCGGCTGGGTCTTCAAACCGAAAGACGGTGATGCTCATCTTCGGCACGGTGATCAACGCCGATTCGGTTGCACCGGCCCAGGCTATCGGCTCGGTGACGATCGACCCGCCGTTGCCCGCCCCGTTTCCACCGTACACGGCCGCCTGACTGTTGACCAATTCGTACCAGGTGCCCGCCTGCGGGAAGCCCACCCGATAGCTGTTCAAATCGTTGTTGTTCAGGCTGGCCACGACTTGCAGGATATTGCCCGATTGATCGAACCGCTGAAAGGCGATCACTTCGTTGGCGTCATCCTGTTGGATGATCTGGTGGCCCCCATCCGACCGCATGGCGCAATTGCTCTTGCGGACTGAGATCAAGTCACTGAAAAGCTGAACGATGTCCGAATTGGCAGCGGCCAGGGCCCAGTCAATCCGGCCGGTAAGCTGGCTGTCAAAATGGGTGTCCTCCAACCATTCGCTGCCCTGGAAAAACATGGGGATGCCCGGCACCGTCAGGGCTAAGCCTTCGGCGAACGTGGTTCGGCCTCGAGCGAACACGCTGCCGGGATTGCCGGCGTCGATGACAGCCGGAAGGCGGTCCTGGTTACCGGCTTCGTCGTGGCTGTCGATGTAGCGGACCAGATGCGTCTTGTTGGGATAGGCCGATGCATTGATGGCCGTGACGATGTTGGCCATACTGGCATTTCCGAAGGCGGCGGCCACGACGGCACCGCGAACGTTGTCCACGAATTGATCGTGCCACTGGCTGTCAAAACCGGCCCCCCCCGCAGCCGTGCTTCGCGTAATGGCTGTGTCGTTGGGCAATTCTTCGGCAATGGAAATCTTGTCGGCGGCCCGGTTGTCGATTCGGTCGTTGATCTCTCGCATCAGGAACCAACCGGATGATTGGCCTGCGGGGAAGATAAAATTGTCGCGCATGAAGCGCGTCGCATCCATGCGGTACCCGTCCATGTGGTATTCGTCCAGCCAGTACAACGCATTGTCGGCAAAGTAGTCAGCCACACCGGCCGAATCGAAGTCGGCTTGCGCCCCCCATGGCGTGTCCACGAAGCCGCTCACGCAGTTACCGTCGAAGTAGCTCTGAGTGCCGTCGTAGCACCACATTTCGTTGCCGCTGATAGTAAAGTGGTTGTAGACGACGTCGTTGAGGACAGCGATTCCGTTCTGGTGCAGGGTGTCGATCAGGTACTTGAGATCATCGGGAGAACCATAAGACTCTTCGACACCCCACTGGTTGGCCGGGTTGTAGCCCCAGGAGTTGAACCCGTCGAATTCAGCCACCGGCATCAACTCCACGACGTTGACACCCAGCCTCAGCAGGTGATCCAGGTGCTGATCCACCACGTCGCGATACAGCCCCATGCGATTCAGCCCGTCGCCCCGACCCGAAAACGTGCCCACGTGCAGTTCGTAGACCACCATCTCTTCAAATTGCGGAGGCACGAAGTCCTGATCGCCCCAAGTGTAGGCAAAGGGGTCGATGACGAACGAGTTGTTGTTGTCGGCGCTGTTCCAAGCTCTGTTACGTGCGTCCGGGCTCCACTCGATGCCGCTGAAAAAATACTTGTACATGTCGCCCGGCAGGATATTGGCGAAGCGCAGGGTCCAGAAGCCCCCCCCGCCCGTCATGGCGGTTATGCCCCAGGCGTTCATCACTCCGCGCAGGGCGGCCGATGTCGCTCCCGGAGCCCACACTCGAAAGACCGCCCCCCCGTCCGTGGTCAATGTCGCACCCAGCGGAGCGTGGGTCAGGCCAACGTAGTCCAGCACCAAACCGCCATCGACCGGCGTCGTCTCTGACATGCCGTTGACGCTGTAAAAGTCAGTGTCGGTGCCATCGGTCAACTCGATGTAGTAGCTCAGGCTCGAGGCGGCGGTCGCCGGAATCGAGGCTCGCCAGATGGCGTACGGACCCCGGTCGTGATCGAAGGCGGCATTGACCCAGACCGCCGAACCGTCGTTCACGAAAACGCGAGCCGAGTCGATGTCGAAGCGGAAGGTCTGAAAGAGCACGTCGAACGTCTCGCCGTCCAACGGGCACAAAGGGCGGCGATCCAGCCAAGCCACGTGCGAGACGCCGGCCCATTCCACATTGTTGTCCAGTGTCGCGGTCGGAACGGCGACCAGCACGAGTTTCGTAGCCAGGGCAATCAGCATGTTCGGATGTTCCCCTCGGTTAGGTTCGGTTATCCACGTATTCGAGGCAGGTGGACGCTCCCACTTTCAAGTCTCAGTCGCCGTGTCGCATGACGATCCCGTCGGCCCGGACCGTCCTGTGTCTCACCGCGTCGGGCCGCCGATGGACGGGTTGTC
>JBHHVM010000478.1:0-2970 GCA_046754265.1 Phycisphaerae bacterium | reverse complement strand
ATGGCCATTTTGCCTTGTGACCGAATGGCCACCCGCCGCGGCGCCAGGCAGAACAGTCCCACTCCGGCTGGGTCTTCGCTGGACTCTAACTCTTGCCAGCCGGAGCCGCCCAAATCGAGCAGCCGGGCGAAGTCGACGATGCCCTGGCCGTGATCCCGGACGGTGACCAGCCCGTCATGGTTCTGGATTTCCACCTTGGTGGCGCCCGCCCGGCGGGCGTTCTGCAGGATTTCGATGATCCTGCCGCTCAGCGATCCGGTGAAGAGCCGGTTCGCCTTGCGCAGGAGTCTGGGGTTTACGGTGGCTTGAATCGTTTCCATGTTCGTGGTCTCCACACGGTGTTCGGGCTTGCGGCAAGCAAAGCCTCGTTTTTGGTGAGCAGAAGGCACCTCCTGTCTACCGCGGCCATAGTTCGCTTGTTTCGCGTTCGGGACCGCCGTCAACGGCATAGGTGTCCGTCTCCCATTCGATGGCCCCACCGCCACGGGCTTTGTCGTATTCATCCAGCAGCCCGCAGAGGTCGTCGTAGGCCTGTCGCGCGGACGCAGACTCCATCATGATGGTGATGTTGTGGAAGGTGACCGTCATCGTGTTCCTCCTGTAATCTTGAATCGCGGGCTGGACGTGGCTCACTGCTTGGCTTGCAGCCGACTTACCACCAACCACGCTGGGACCGTCGCCTGCTGTAGGGTCCGATCCGCCGTGGGCGGTGCTGCGACCAGCGCCGTCCGACGGCCTGGCGCTTGACGTGATCGCGGACGTGTTGCCGGGACCTCGACGAGTCGAAGAAGAAGGCGAAGAGCGACCGCAGAATGCTCATGGCATGGACCCTCCATCCGTATCGGGAATAGGCTCGGTGGTTGCGGACCGGACAAGCCCGCGAGACAGACATGCACTGACTTGGCCGGTGGCCGGGAACGCTGAGAAGTACTCGTCTTCAGAGTGGCGCGAAAACATACACTCAGACTGGAGCCCAAGCCCGTAGGGCGCCTACGCTGACTTGGGACACCCTACGGGCCTTGCCAATCCTGTGGAGCGCCGCAGACGGCAATGTTCGCAGTTCTACGGGCTTTGACGGGCGGAGCCTTGTGGATGTGTCAGGCTTCCCTAACCTCGATGTCATGTAGCGTATAAACGTCGTTCCACCGCCTATCGCAGTTTAGACACCCGACAGGCTGGATGGCCTGCCCCTCGTCGATCTCCACTGGACCGCCCTCGATCTGATCGCCATCGCAAAACGGGCAGCGGACACCTCCACCCTTCAGATAACGCTGTTTGGCTTCGTCGGTCAGGTCCATATCAACCCTCATGTGTTGCTGGGCACCGCCCGACAGTTTTGTCCCTGGGGCGACGCCCTACGGCGTGCTGACCACCTTGGGCACAGGTCACCCACTTGGATTCGTAGAATACCACAAAAGCAGCAACCAAGTCGTCTGTGAAACGGTCGCAGGTGTCGCACTTCTCGACCAGCACCCAGCCTGCTACATCATCCACGAAAAACGCACAGGAGGGTGAGGCCGGGCAGCGAACACCCGTGCCATCGCAGCCGTCACATCCCATGGGCCACCTCGCCACCTGCCACAGCGTCCTGCACCACCAGCTCATCGGCCAGCAGGTTGAAGACCAGATCAACCGGAATCTCCAGTCCACGGAGCCAGCGGCCATAGAGGCTCACCATGAGCCCCGCGGCGATGGTTGCGGTGTAGAACGTGGTCCGAGCGGTGCAGGCCCCTTGCTGGGCTTGAGCCGCGGTGAACAGTGTCTGGGGATAATGCCGCAGGCCCATTGCGCTCCCCACCGTCAGGATGCGGAGCGACTCGGCGCTCATGCGTCCATCGATGAAGCAGCGCACGCGGTCCTGGATCGCACGAAAGATGTGCCCGCGAGTCTCGATGCGATCGACGCAGCAAAAGAGCACCTCGGCGGTGTCCTCACTGCGCCGGAATCGACGGGCGTGTGGGATGACCTGCACGGTCCGGTTTAGGCCCTGGATCAACTCCGCGGTGGCCTCGACCTTGGGATTGCCCAGGTCGCTCTCGGCAAAACCCTGGGCGCCCAGATTGACCGTCTCCACCGCGTCGGGATCGATGAGGGTCAAAGGACCCACCCCCATCACGCCCAGTTGCATGGCCACTTGGCGACCGATGGCCCCCACACCGACCACCGTGACCGGGTGGCGTCGGAGCAACGCCTGCGGCAAAAACCCCGAGTGGCGCAGGTATCGATCCGTGTCATCTATTGCGGGGCAGCTCATCATCCACCTCCCTGTCCATGAATCCAAAATCGATCCTCGGTTGCCTGTCGGCAGGATCAGGCCCCGGCCAATCGGCCAGGCGTTTATCGCGGTCGCCGAACCGTCCAGCCCGCTCACCGACTCTCGGTGCGGGTTGCCACATCTCCTCGGTGACGTTGGCCTCGTACTCGGCCAGCCATGCGGCTTGGTTCACCGGGCCGATGGGCAAGTCCCAGCGCACGCTGACCGGCAACAGCATCTCCCCACCGGGTCCCGCGTTGAATCGCAGCCGGGCGTAGGTGGCTCCCCCATGGGCCAGGATGAACATGATGGCCCAGTCGCAACCTCCGAAGACGCGCTCAAACGTCTCCTCGTCGAGGCCACTGGGAGTTGGGGAGTCGCCAGGGTGCGTATGGCACCAGCAGCGGGCGAACTGATCGGGCTTTAGGCCCCGGTCTACCATGTCCTCAAAATGATCGGCCACCGCGTGGTCGTCGAACTTGACGGTAACCTCAGTGCAGCGCTGTTTGACGGTGATGAACTCGGTGACCAGCAACTCGGTGGGGTCCGGGACAATGCCGAACCCGCCGATCTCCGTATCACCCGCATGGCAAAGACACTGGAGTTTCAGCCAGGCTGTCGGGGTGAACTCCAGGGTCGGCTGCCTGGGTCGCTCCCTCCAGACCCGCCTGGGCCAAGTGGGTTTCGGCGGTTTCCCGTTCATGGGTCGTTTTGTC
>JBHHVM010000477.1:0-2985 GCA_046754265.1 Phycisphaerae bacterium | reverse complement strand
GGTTGGTCGCCGGCCCGGGGGGCGATCTGCTCGCAGCGCTGGGTGTAGCTGCCCGCCGTAGGGGGCACAAACCAGGCGTCATAAACGCTCGAGGTCTCCGACAACCGTTCGACCGCGATCCGGGTCACCGGGGCTCCCCGGGCGTCGGCCAGCAGGACCGGCGTTTGGGTTCCCAAAGAGGCCAGCAGTTCGGGGTCGCCCACCTCCAGGCGCAGCTCGACGCGGTCGCCATAGGCATAGGTCTTTCGGTTAGTCGATAAGCGAAGTCGTCGGTCCTGCCCCGTTCCGGACGAGCGCATCAACATGCGGGACAGTTGCACCACGTAGACGTCGTACAGGTATTCGCCGGTGTGGCGGCGCCAGTGCCAGGTGTCGTCGGTGGCGGCGAAGAAGGTCTTGCCGGCTCCGTATCGGCCCAGGACCATGATCGGCATGCGACCGGCAGGCGTTTGAAGCGTGGGATGGACCAAAAGAGTTTCGGCCCCGGGTTTGGGCCCCAGCGTCCGGGCTAGCCAGTACAGACCCGGTAACGTCTCGAAGAGCTGTTCGCTGACCTGCGGATCGCGATCGAATCGAAAGCAGCGAGCTTGTCGTCCTTCGGCGGTGAGCTGGGGCAGGAACGATGAAGTCAGGGCTGAGGTGTATCGCCCGGAAAAATCCGGATCGATTCGGATCGGAATGAGCTTTTCCAACGGCGTGCCAACGAAGCGGTGGGGGGCGTACCTCTCTCCGGCGATCAGCCCAAAACCCCCGCCGTGCTCTCCCACAAAATCGACCAGCAGCCGGGCTTGAGTGGGCGACAGCCAGTCGGCAGTGGGGTCCACGTCGCCGAACAGCACCACGTCGTAGCGGAGCAATTCCTGCCTGGACGTGGGGAATCGGCGGATCGGATAGGTGCCCTCCTGGGCGAAACCCGGATCGGCATCCAGCAGCAGGCAACTTGATTCGACGCTCTCTTCCCGCAACAGGGCGTTCTTGAAGTAGCGGTATTCCAGGCGCGGTCGGCTATCAACGTAGAGCACGCGGAGTTTTTCGTTGAGCACGTGTATTTCAATTCGATCGACGTTGTCGTCGGTGTTGTCCTCGCCGGGCAGGGGGTCGGCTTCGACCCGGTAGGCGAGGGTTCCCATGCGCGATGGCTTGACTCGGAACTCAACCTGTTTGTGGTCTTGGGGTCCGCCCAATTGAATCTGGCGGGTGTCGATCATCAAGCCCAGTTGCTCGTCGAACAGTCGTAGCGAAACGTTGGTGGGTCGATCGAATCCGCTGACACTGACCTTGCAGCGGATGGCGGTCAGATCGTCGCGGAACACGTTTTCCTCGGCCAGGACCGGGCCGACAGCGACGTTGTGGGGGGGCACGGGCGACCCGATACGCAGGGCGATGACCGGGACCTGCCTGGCCCTTGCGGCGCTCAGTGCAGCCGACAGATTCCCCGGCACGTTGGTTTGGGCGTCGCTGGCCAGAATCACGGCCGCCAATCGCCCGTCCCCGTAGCGGCGTAGGGTCTCGCTCAGGGCTCCGGGTAGGTCCGTGGCTTGACCCTCAGGTTGCAAGGCGTGCAGTGACTCGACCAAGTCGGATAAGCCGGTGGCATCGGTCAAGGTGGCCCAGGGGCGAACGGTGTCCGCGAAAACCAAGGGGTGCAATTGGTTATTCTTCAAGACGGCTCGAAGCGGAGCGGCATCTCCCGCGGTCAAAGCGCCCACGGCCAATTCCAGCCGGGACCGGCTTGGCAAGTCGGCGGCGCCGGTCAATCCGGCGCCCGTCGCCAAAGACCGGGCCAAGTCGGCATCCTGGTAGCGTTCCCTACGGCCCATCGACTGGGACGCGTCCACCAGCAGAACCACCCGAGACGCTTCGATGCGCTCGCGCTGCAACACCAGCACCGGCCGACACAGCAAGGCCAGGACCAGGGCCAGCAACCCACCGCGCAGGATACCTAACACGATCTGCTGCCAGCGCTTGGCAGCCTCCGACCGGCTGATCAGCAAGACGGCGGTCGCCAATACCAAACAGGCGGCAAAAAGAATGTAGGCCTCGAAGGGCGGGTGCCACTTCAGCAACAGAGGCGCATCGCGACCGACGCGAATTCGATCCAGGTCCAAAAGCCATTCCAGCAGTCGGGTCACCGGCTGCATCTCCCGAGTATCCGATGGGGCGTTAGCGTTGGCGGGCGATTCGCATGGCCAGCCAGGCCTCGATCACCAGCAGCAATAGCACCATGTATTGCAGCAGTTGAGACACCTCCGCCGATGCGCCGGCCAGGTGGGCCTGCTGCATGCGGTTCACATCCGCCACGTACAGGAAGTCGCAATCCAACAACTCGCGCAGGTCGGGCTCGTCCAGCACCCGCAGGTCACTTTCGGCCGGGTCGATGTTGACGGCATAAAGGGTCCGGTCACGACCTGGGGCCACCGTGTAGAGCCCTTGCTGCTCGACCGGGCCGAATCGCAGGCGGTAACCGCGTCCGTCGAGGTCCAAGGCAGCCTCTGCCGAGTCGCCCGAGGGGGTGATGACTTTGGGGGGATGGGCTGCCAGGTCGGCCTGGAGCGGCTGGGTTATGGTCTGGCCCACAAAGAGGCTTCCGGCACCCGATGTCTCCGGGGCCAAATAGGCTGCCAGGCTCCACATGAGCGACACGTAATCCCCGCGGGCGGCCAAGTTGTTCCAGGCCATGTTGGCGGTGGTGGTGATGACGGCGCATTTTCCACGGCCCAAGGTCCGCTCGACGATGGCGGGCATGCCGTTGTCGTAGTGCAGCACGACATTGGCGTTTCCGGGGTCGGGTTCGAGTTGGGTAAGGCCATAGATGCGCCCTTTGAGAAACAGCCCGCTCTGTGAAGCCTCGGAAAAATCCGCCAAAGCGGGATGCGTGAAGGCATCGTCCACCAGCCGGACAAAAGCTTCGTGATTGTCGGGATCCCCCATGGGCTGACCCAGTTTACCGGGCAACACGCCGTCCCCAGCCGCGTGGCCATAGCG
>JBHHVM010000476.1:0-2986 GCA_046754265.1 Phycisphaerae bacterium | reverse complement strand
TGGCTGACACGGACATATCGCTGGGTGGTGGGCGGCAGACGTTCGACACCGGGGTGGTCAACCTCCCGATCGCACAACTGGACCCCGCCAATTGCTTGGGCGGGGCGCCTCTGCCGCCCGAGGCCGGCGGGGCCCGTGAGTTTAGCGTGCCCGGCCTGGTCGGCGTTTCCCTGACCGCACCGTACTTCCACAACCACGCATTGGACGTGCTGCGCGACTCGGTGGAGTTCTACAATTCGGCGGAGTTCACCATTTCGCCGGCCGGTTTGCTCATCGGCGGCATCGAGCTGACCGTACAGGAGGTCGATGACGTCACAGCCTTCCTGAATGCCTTGATTGAGCCCACTCTGGTGGATTGCAACACCAACACGATCGACGATTTTGTGGAGATCGCCCAGGGCACAAGCCTGGACTGCAATTTCGACTCCATCCCGGACGAATGCCAGTTGGCCGCCAACGACTGCAACGCCAATCTGGTCCCGGATGAGTGCGACACCATTCCGGTCATCATGTCGCCAGCCGCGAGTTTTTCGGGCGGGGGCGGCTCGTTCCACGTGGCTGCTGCCGACTTCGACGCCGACGGTGCCGACGATTTGGCCGTGCCCAATTGGTCCACCGGTCAGGTGACCATCATGCTTAGTAACGGTGCCGGCGTATTCTCAATCTCGGCACAGCCCGCGGTCGGTTCCCTTCCGCGAACGGTCGCAACAGGGGACGTGGACCGGGACGGCGACGTCGATTTGGTGGTGACCAATTTCACAGACGACACCCTTTCGGTGTTGCTGAACAACGGCGACCCCGGCATGGACGGTTGGGATGGATTCGCCTTGGCTGTAACCGTTCCCCTGCCGGTCAGCACCGGCCCGTTTTCGGTGACCGTGGCCGACTTGAACGGTGATAACGAACCGGATTTGGCGGTGGCCAATCAGTTCAGCAACAACGTCTCGGTTGTGCTCAACAACGGCGACCCCGGCGCCGACGGCTGGGACGGCTTCGGCACTGCCCTAACTTACGCAGCCGGAACCGGGCCCTGGTTTGTCACCACCGGCCGAATCGACGCCGACGCCAGCCTGGACCTGCTGGTCGCGAACTGGAGCGATGCCACCGTGTCGGTGCTGCTCAACAACGGGTCGGGCGTCTTTGGAGCCCCCACTAACCTGCCGGTCGGGCAATCTCCGGAGTCCATATCAGCCGCCGACCTGAACGGCGACGGTTTTGGAGACTTGGCGGTGGCCAATTTCCAGGCGGATACCATCTCGGTCATGATGAACGACGGCCTGGGCGGCTTCGGCCCTCGCGCGGACATCGGCGTGGGATCCTACCCCTTCGGGGCGGCCCCGCACTCGCTGGTCCCAGCCGACCTGGACGCCGACGGTGACGTGGACATCGCCGTCTCCAACAACTTCTCCAACAACGTCACCGTCATGGTCAACGACGGCACCGGCAATTTAAGCCAAATCTTCAACTTCGGATCGGCCGACAGCCCCGACGCGGTGGCCGCCGGCGATTTCGACAAAGATGGAAAACTGGATCTGGTGACCGTCCATTTCGCCATCGACACGGTGGCGGCCTTGACCAACCACACGCCGCCATTTGGCGGCGACTGCAACCTCAATGGCAGCCCCGATGCCTGTGACATCTCCGGCGGAGGCAGCAGCGACGTCAACGTCAACACGATCCCCGACGAATGCGACCCGAAGGGAGACTACAACAGCGACGGGGCCATCAACCTGACCGATTGGGCCCAGTGGCCGGCCTGTCTGACGGGACCCGGCAACGGGCCCTATCCCACCGGCTGCGTTCTCTTCGACTCGGAAGACGACAACGACGTGGACCTGCGTGACTACGGCCAGATGCAGCGCATCCATACGATCCCGGGACAGTAGTTGCTAACCTCCAACACGATTCGTACGCGGTGGGTGCCTGCATTCAGGAATGAGGTTACAGAACGACGCCGTGGGCCCCATCTGCGGGCTTGCAGACCATCACCCCCGGCTCCCGACCCACCGCAACCAGGACCGATTGCCTGACCGCCCGACCAACCTGCTCCAATTCGGCCGGGTGTACCAGGGCGATGGCGGATCCTCCCCACCCAGCCCCGCACAAACGGGCCCCCCAACAGCCAGGCTGTGCCCAGGCCGCCTCACAGATGGCATCCAATTCGGGCGTGCTATTCTCAAAGTTCAGTTGCGAACTGCGATGTGATTCGACCAGCAGTTGGCCCAATCGGTCCCATCGCCCGGCCAACAAGTCAGTCCGGGCCTGGGAGACACGGTGGTTTTCTTCAATGACATGCCGGGCCCGACGGCAAAGGGTGGGGTCCAACCGACCGGCTAGCCCTTCCAGATCGGGCACAGCCAATTGGCAAAGTTTGTCGATCGGCCTGTCGAGCAACCGGCTTACTTGGCCGGCGGCGGCTTCGCATTCCCCGCGGCGTTCATTGTAGCGACCATCGACCAACTCGCGGGGGCTGCCCGCATTGAACAGGACCATGGCGGGGGCCTGGTCACCCGTCGGCAACAGCTCGCAGCGCTGGGTGGCACAATCCAGATAAACCCAGTGCATCGCTTGTCCGCACAGCACGGTCAGGGGGTCCAGCAAACCGCAGCGGACGCCGGCAAACCGGTTTTCCACGCCCTGCAAGGCGATGGCCAGGTCGATCGGGTCGATCTCGACGGGCCCGAGGCATTGCAGGAACCGTGCCGTGGCAGCCGTCAGCGATGCCGAGCTGCTCAAGCCGCCGGCCACGGGCAGATTGCCCGTAATCACCGCCTCAAACGCCGGTAGGTCCGCCTGGCGATCCACCAGGGCTGCCACCACCCCGCGGACCAGGCCGAGGTGGCCGTCACCGGGATGCGGCGTCCGGTCCTGGCGATCGAATTCCGCGGTCTGACGTAGGTGGGTCGAATGAACTCGGCATCGGGTCCCGGTGACGGCCCGCCCCATCACCACCGTGAATCGGTCGATGGAGGCCGCCAGAACGCAT
>JBHHVM010000475.1:0-2986 GCA_046754265.1 Phycisphaerae bacterium | reverse complement strand
CCTGAACGACGGCCATGGCCCGGTCGTGGGCCTGGGGGGTGGTTTCGGTGATGACCAGCCCTCGGGCGTGGAACATCTTTCGGACCCAGTCGGCCCAGTCGTCCCCCCTGCCCGGGCAGAGGACGACCCGCTGACCCTGGAGCGAGTGGACATTGGGGCCGAACATGGGGTGGGTGCCCAGCACCGAGGCTGGGGTGGCCTCGAGCATGGCCTGGACGGGGCCTTGCTTGACCGAGGTGACATCCATCAACAGGGCGTCTTTGGAAACGTGTGGGCCAACCTGGCGGATGACCTGTTCGGTGACAGGAATAGGCACGCTGATGAGGATGACCTCGGCGCGCTGGGCGGCCTGGATGGGGGTGAGTTCGGTATCCAGATCGGCGGCCAGGACGGAGTTGCCCAGATCGGCGAACAGGCGAACCATGAATGAACCGATGCCGCCCGAGGCACCGATAACGGCCACGGTGCGGGGTTTGAGGTCGGGAGGGATTTCGACGCGGAGGGCGGCCTGTTGGTCGCGGCTGGTCAACAGGATCAGATGGTAGAGGGCGTCGATTTCATCGGTGGGCAGGCCCAGTTGCTCGGCGCGTTGTCGGCGCTGGGTGAAGACCTCGGCTTCGCGCTGGCGGTCACGGATGGCGATGCGGTGGGCGCGTTTGAATTGGGCGATTTCGGCGACCACGCCCATGCGCTGGGCCAGGGCTTGGAGGATGTCGGCGTCGATGGCGTCGATCTTGGCCCGAAGTTCAGCCAGGCTTGCAGGAGTGGGGCTGGTCACGATGGATGGCTCCGTGGGGTCGGTTTCATCACTTTATTAGCACACTTGATATGTCCCCCACCCTTGCTTCGCAAGAATGGGGCACCCTGGGCACCTTGCGATCGCTTGGGAAAACACGGTGGGCGGGCGAATTATTCGTCTTCGAGGGCGAATTCGTCGGGGTGGGCCCGCTCGTAGGCTTCTTCCTCGACGCGGCGTTCCTGCTCGTCGGCCCGGCGAGTGATGATGCGACGAACGGTAAAGTTGATGATTAAAGCGACGGTCATGCCGACGATGCTGAAGTGATAGACGAGTCGGCAGATCAGGCCGGCCGCTACCGCGGCGATCCCGGCGGAGATGAACCAACTGGATATGACCCAGATGATCCGGCCAAGTTTCAGGCTGGAATCGCCCCGCTGGAAAATGCGATCGGCAAAGCCCGTGGCCAGGATTGCGGCGAAGGTGACGTAGGTGGTGGAGACGGGCAGTTTGAGGCTGGACGCGGTGGCGATGACGCAGGCGGAAACGCAGGTGATCGTAGAAGCCCGCAAAACGTCGTAGTGCATGCGCTCGCCCGTGGGCAGGTCGACGGATCGGGGGGCCAGCGACTCGGATCGGCCCCGGAGACTCAGAAGTTTTTCGGCCAGGGTGATGCACCATTGAGGAGCCCAGAGGGCGACGTGGTCGGCTTGACTGCCGGCGCGGATCTGGGCCTTGGTCACCCGGAGGGCGTTCCGGGTCATCATGCCGCCGACGAGAAGCACTCCACAGATGAACAGTTGCCACCGTGGAACGTCAACGCGGGTAACGGCTTGGACTCCGTCGTCGAGATGCGTGACCAAGGCGTACACGGCCAACCCCGGTGACGCGCAATTGGCCAGGTCATTTTGCCCGAAAGCAAAGGCCAGTGACAGCATGCCCAACACGGCCAGTACCGGAAAGAGCAGACGGGCGGCCTTCTTGCGGAAGACGACCAGCAGAAAGTGGATGGCAATGGCGAACACTGCCCAAAGGATCAGGACAAAACCGATCTCGCCAAACTCACTGGTGTCAATGGATTTCTTGAGGGCCTTGATGGCCGCGACGTTTTTCATGCCCTTGAGCAGCATGTAGTAACACAGGGCGGTGGCCATGCCGCCACCGACCCAACCTCCATGCAGCAGCAGTGCTGCCAATTGCTTGGTGCGGTCGCGCAGGGCACCGCGGACGGCGCGTTGGATGAAGAAGGAGGCGATGCCGCTGAGGATGATGGAGACGACGATGCCCGAGATGACTTTGCCCGAGTTGCCCCAATGAATGACGGCGGCAAACTTGATGGCGAAGGCGGCCCCGAGCAGCTCGAAGACCAGACAAGCCGTGGTGCTGACGGGCATGCCGTAAGCGGAATAGCTGTACAGCAGAATGGTATCGACCAGGTAGACGCTGACGAAGACAGCCAGGGCTTGGTTGATGGTCAGCATTTCGGGGTCGAAGATGCCCTTGCGGGCGGTCTCGATGACGTCGGATGACAGCGTCGCCCCGGCCACGACCCCCACGCCGGCGATGAGCAGGATGGTCCGACGGCCGAGAATGCGGGCCCCGAACACGGCGTTGGTCAGGTTGACGGCGTCGTTACGGCCTACCTCGATGGTATCCCAGAGCAACATGCCGACGCCCAAGATCAGGCAGGCGACGTGAAACGGTTCGATTGGGGCGGTGGCTTGGGCGAGCGACAGTAGCATAGCGCGACCTTTGGCGGCAATCAATCGGAGCTAGGCACGCAGGCACGCAGGCACCTAGGCAACAAGGCAACGAGGCAACGAGGCAACAAGGCTAAAGGCCGACGAAACGGCTTTGTTGGACACACCGGCCCCGAAAAACGTTCGCGGTTGGAGAAGAGAATCGGCATTAGTCATATGAGGTGGTTAGCTCATCGGAAGCGTGTCGGGCTTTGACTGCCATTGGAAGCAACAGGCCGGCGTGGCGCCCCCCTACTTGGCCAACATCCTTCGGACGCGGTCGGCGGATTTTTCCGCGTGGTTGGCGGTTTCACCCATGATGCCAAAGGCGCGGAACCAAAGGAAAATGTCGGTGGCGGATATTTGATCTTCTAAGGCGAACAGGGCCTTGGAGAGTTCATATTGTGTGCGGTCGGCGTACCACTCTGCCTTCTCGGTGGCGGCGACCAGCTCGAGGATTTCTTCAATGTTCGGGCCGGTGAATCCGGTCTTGGGCAATTCGGCAAGGGCC
>JBHHVM010000474.1:0-2991 GCA_046754265.1 Phycisphaerae bacterium | reverse complement strand
CCACGGCCTGGCTGCGCCAGACCGTGCCACCCGATCCCTCAATCGACGTGCGTCGGAGGACTATGGGCTGACGTTGTTGAAGAAGAATCGAACCTGGGAGAAATCGCCCGTGGTGATGGCTCCGCTGTTGTCGACGTCGAAGCGGAAATTGGCAGCATCGGCGGGTTGGTTGAAGAAGAACCTCACCTGGGAGGCGTCACCTGTGGTCACGCTCAGGTTGGCGTCCACGTCGCCGCGAAGGGCTACCACCTCGAACGTGGGATTGGCCAGCCCGAGGGGGCCGGCTGCGGCGGTCATGCCGGTCAGGTCCACGGTGAAGCGGTCCACGTCGGGAAGGGCTGGGTTGAAGGTGACGGTCAGCTCATCGGCCGGCCCGTTCAGAGCGGTTGCCGTCGTGCCGGTGTAGGGGCCGGTTAGCAACCCGGTCACGGCCACGTTGGCAGCGGTGGCTGTGGCGGCATCCATGGGTTGATCGAAATTGATGACCAGCTTGGTGACTCCGTTGAGGCGTCCTTCGAGAATCAGTCCCCCGGCCATGACGGCATCAAAATCCGCGACGGCCCCGTGGGTGACCCGGCTGGCGGCGGCGGTGATGACCGGGGGTGGCACGATCTGGCAGGGCCCCGAGGTGATGGTCACGCCGTCGAGCCCGGCTTCGACCACGCTGCCCGGGGCGCCGTCGGTGACGGTGAATCGCAACATCATGTTGTTGGTCAGGGTGACGCCGGCGGCGTCGAGGTCGGCCTGGGCTATGACGTTTTGCCGCCAGTCCAGGCCGCCGTCGGTGTCGTGCAGGGCGATCTGGGTCCAGGGGCCCGCCGCCCCGGCGGCGCTGACCTCGACGAGCATGAAGTCCAGCCCGTTGGGATCGGTCATGCGCAGGAAGTAGTCGTATTCCACCCTGGCGCTACCGGCCGACAGGTCGAAGGCCGGCGAGATCAACCTGACCGACCCGCCGTCCACGTCGGTATTGCCCAGTTGATTCTGTGTCAGGAAGCATTGGCCGCTGCCGTCGGCGTCGGATGCCGGATCCCACGCCCAGCCCTGGTCGTTGATGGGCACGCCGCGTTCCCACTGACCGGCTGTGGCACCAAGGATCTGCGTTGTCCAGCCTTGGTTCAGCTCGAAGTTGTCCACCAAGGCCATGTTGAAATCGAAGGCGCTCAGGGCGGTAAAGACGGTGATTGGGGCGTCGACCGGGTTGGTGACGGTGGTGCCGACACTGGTTTGTGAGCTGACATAGTATGACACCATGGACCCACAGGTAATGGCCGGGAAGGCCGCCAGGTAGTCGCCGGGGGCGAACTCCTGCACCGGCACGGCAGTAAAGCCGGTGCCGTCGTCGTAGTGCAGCATGCCGGACCCGGGCACGACGTCGAACCCGCACTGGGGGGTGACCTGGACGTCCAGCGTCGCGCCGGCGGCCGAGTCGATCAACAGAGGATGGCCCGTCGGATAATCGAACTGCAGCCCCGGGGCCAGCAAAGCCGCCGCCGCAAGGGCGGGAGTCACATCGACGACGAAAAGTCCGCTGTCGATGTCGCTGATGATGACGATGTTGTCGTTGAAGAATGGGAACACGCTCCAGGACCCGTTCCAGTTGACGTTGTCGTTGAATGGATAGGTATCGTAAGACCCCACTTCCACCGGATTGAGTGGATCGGCGATGCTGATGACGTGCAAGCCCGAGCTGTAGTTGGCCTCATACAGGATGCAATCCTTGACGTAGGCATTGTGATCTCGCGAGGGCAGTCCGGTGGTGAAAGTGGCGGCCAGGAACGGGTTGCTCAGGTCTGAGATGTCGAAGATCAATGTCCGCGTGGTGGGCACCGCGGCGCTGCCCTCGTCCAATTCGTCATCGGCGAATAGGTACTTGTGGTCCGGGGTGACCCAGCCCTGATGGCAATAGCTGACGTTGGGGTAGGAGGTGCGGGACAATGAGAAGATGTTGGACTTGTCGGTGACGTCGAGGATGTCCAGGCCTCGGCCTTCGCTGAAACCGAATTCGATTTCTCGTCCTGCATAGATGCCCGAGGTGTAGTTGACGATGTGAGCATCGTGGTGATAGGCCCGACCGGGTTCGAGCCAGCGGCCAACCATTGGTGGGTTGACGGGATCAGCGTTGAGATCGAAAACGATGGGGGCCCCGAAATTCACGTTGGAGCCGATCAGGTACAGATAGCCGCTGTCGGTGTTGATGGCCACGTTGTGGCTGGTGTTCAACCCGCTGGTGGTCACGTTGTTGGCCAGGGTGACCACGCCGCCGTCCACGTTGGAGAGATCGATGACGTCCATGCCGCCGCCGCTTTCGTTGACGGCGTAGGCAAAGGTGCCGAAGACCTTGATGTCGCTCCAGGAACTGGCGCTATGCGGGATCTGCCCGACGATCACCGGCAGGTCCGGATTGGTTATTTCGACGACCACGGTGGCCACATTGGTGCCCATCAGCGCATATTGCCGGTTGGAGGGAGAGATGTACCCCCAGCAATCGTTGCCCTCACCGGCCTGAAGCTCGGGCAGGGTCAGGTGCGATCGCAGAATAACATTGTTGGGCGGCAACTGAGCCTGGGCAGTGACTGCGACCAAGGCCGGTATTATAAGCCATACCTTTATGTTCGACGGGAGTGTAAGCATCTTGGCTCCTAACGGGCTGATTGATTCCCCTCTGTTCCCGGCTCCACCAATAACTATAGCGGATTCGAGTGGCCAAAAGACGGTCCGATCGGCGGAAAATCGCCGGTTTGCACGTTTCGGAAGCGGCCCGGATGCACAGCAACTTGTCGCGAAATAAGAAAGGAAGGCGCCCGCTCCCTAACGGCGTCTCCCAGCCCCCGGCCAGCCAAGCGTCATTATACACCAAGTTTGCCGATTGTCACGACTGGTGCGGCCGTACCGATAACCAGCGGCGCCATAGGGGAATTCACCCTGGAAATGATCCCGACCTACGGCCAAGCGGACGTGCAATCGCCATAGCACGTCAGGGCAAGTCTT
>JBHHVM010000473.1:0-2994 GCA_046754265.1 Phycisphaerae bacterium | reverse complement strand
GATGCGGGCATTGAGGACCTCAATCTGCGCTTCCGCCTCTTTGACCGCGTCCAGGTTGCCTTCCTTGCGACCCTTTTCAGCCTTGGTCCGTGCGTCATCGTAGGCGTGCTTCTTGGTGTTGCGGTACACATCGGCACGGGCCTTGAACTCGCGCAGAATAGAGTTGGCGGCATCGATCTGGCCCGCATCGAGCTGATAATCTTGGATGAATTTCTTGACGTAGCGATCGAAGACACCTTCCTCGCCGCGGTCCTTGACCGGAGGAGGTGGCTTGGGAATCCCAGCCGTGGGTTTCTTCGGCAAGGGCGGAGCTTGGGTCCGGGGCTCGACCTTCGGAAAGATGGGATTGTCGTCCACCGCCAATCCCTTGCTCATCCGGCGGAAGTTGTTCTCGATGGCGTCGAACTGCCCCTCCATCTCCTGTAGATCCCAATCGTGCAGCTGCTTTTGATCGTCGCTTAGAATGTTCCGCCATTGGGCGTTGTATTCCTTGATGGTTTCTTCGGCGTCTGCGATGAGCGGCTGGGCTGCTTTGCCGATGCGCCGGCGCTGCTCCGGCGTCAGATCGTGGACGTTCATGCCGGCTGCGGTCAGGTCACGAATTAGCGGATAAATCTCATCGGCGTGCTCGCGGAGGAACCGGTTGACCCCATCCTCCATCATTTTCTGCGTCTGCTCGTGCTGCTCCTTGTTAAGGTTGTAGCGCCTGGAGATGTTCAGCACCGCCTGGGTGTAGACGGCGTTGACGTTGTAGATGCTGTTGACGTCCTGCTTGGGGTTCTTGGCCTGGGCCAGGGTCTGCCCGCCTTGAAATCCAAGAACCACGCAAAACCCGGTCAGAATAACGATGCTCGAACGCATGACACTCCACTCCCGTCAAAAGAACAGAAACACGTCCCTATTGTCCAATGGTTTGTACCGGCTGGCAACCGCTCCAGTTGCAGGTTCGGCGGCTTAAAACGCACGGCGGGAGATTATCGGTTCAGCCTAGTGTCGCCTAAACAGCCAGGCCCAGGGTTTGCCCAGATTAACGATCCACCGCCGCAGCCTGTATCGCCACAGCCTTTCGGCAAGCTGCTTCAACGCTGCGGATTCCGGGGCCTCAGCCAAGGCTTGGGCGATCATTTGCCGGGCCTCGCTCCAGCGCCCCAGGTGAATCAGCGCCAGAGCGGCCTTGTGCATGGCCAGGACGAAGTCCGGCTTGGCGGCCACCGCTTTGAGAAAATGGGTCAGCGCCTGCCGGTGACGCCCCATCACCACATGGCACACGCCTAGGTTGTGCTGCACGTACGGCTGCTCATCACCGTCGGCTAGGACGCGGCGAAAACGCTCCGCCGCCTCACGCGGCCGATCCATTCGCAGCAGACAATTGCCCATAGCCATTGACGCTTGTGGGCTGTCGTTGTCTTTCTCCAGCGATTTGCTCAGCCGATCATAGGCTTCGCGGTTTCTGCCCAGCAGCAGATAGGCTTCACCGAATTTCAGGTCCAAATGGCGGTATCCGTCATCCAGCTCAGCCAGCCGCTCCAGCGAGTCCAGCGCCGCCGCCGCCCGATCCGTCCGCAGGAACACATCGGCCAGCATGGCGTTCGCAGCCGCGTAATCCGGTTCCAGCTCCAGGACCTGCTGGAACTTGGATTCCGCCCCGGCGATATCTCCCGAATTGAGCAACAATTCGCCCAGCTCGAACAACAAATCGGTGTCGCCCGGGTCGTCTCGGACCTGGGCCAGATAGTATTCCTTGGCTTTTTCGTAGTCGCCTCGGGCCCGATAGGCCTGGGCGATACGCTGCTGGATGCCATAATACCCCGGGTCGAGCTGAAGCACCTTGTGCCAACAGGCAATGGCCTGGTCATACTTTTCCCGAATGGCCAGCGACACGCCGATGTTGCAAAAGCAGTGCGGGCAGTCCGGCTCAATTTGCTGGGCCAGGTAGAACATCTCTTCGGCCTGGTCGTGTTGTCCAAGCTCGGTATAGGCGATGACCCGGTGACAGTAGGCCGGCTCGAAGTCGCCGTGCCGTTTGGCGACACCATCAAACAATTCCACAGACTGGGCGAAGCGCCCCAGGCGGATCAGGTCCATCCCCAAAGCCGTGTTCAGTTCCGGATCGTCCCCTTCCAGGTCTAGGGCCAGTCGATAGGCTTCGACGGCCTCCTCAAAGCGCTCCAATTGGTCCAACAGATAACCCCGCTGGGCTTGCCAGGCGGCGTTATCCGGGTTCAGCTCCAGGGCCTGCTCGACCTCAGCGAGGGCTTCTTCCCATCGCCGAGACTCGCACAACTCCTGGGCGCGCTCGATGCGCTGCTCTGCGTCAAACCAATCGTTCATAACCCTACACGCTTCATCGGCGTCCCGTTCGCCACACAATCAATTCTAGCCTTTGCGTCTCTTATCGGACAGCCTCAGTGGCCTGGGCAACTCCAAAATCCCTTCGGCATTCGGAAAAACAAGCGTATCGGGCCTGCCGGGCGGGGATGTCCGGTTTTTGGGCACCGCTTGACCCGCCCCTCAGCCCCTCTAGAATCGCCCTTTTGCCCTGAAACCCCGGTGATTCCAGACCATGAGAGCGGCAATCATAGGCCTTCCCCAATCCGGCAAGACCACCGTGTTTGAAGCTGTCACCGGCCGGGCTGGGGCCCCAGGCGAGCCCGGTCGGGAGCGCCTGGCCATGGTCCAGGTCCCCGATGACCGACTCGAGACGCTGGCCGCCATCTACAAGCCCAAGAAAGTCACCCAGGCCGCTTTTGAATTCGTGGATGTACCCGGCCTGAGCCTCCGCGATGCCCATGGGCAGGAGGAAATGCGGCGGCATTTGCCCGCGATTCGGCAGGCCGACGTGCTGGTGGCCGTCATCCGCGACTTCGAGGATCCAGCCGTGCCCGCCTACCGCGACCGGGTGGATCGCGACGCCGACCTGATCGAGCTTTGGGAGGAGTTTCTCTTCGCCGATTTGGACACCGTCACGCACCGCGTCGAGAAACTCGAAAAGGC
>JBHHVM010000472.1:0-2995 GCA_046754265.1 Phycisphaerae bacterium | reverse complement strand
ATCCGACACAACGTGACCGGCAAGGCCCGGATGTGGGCAGCCAGTATCGGTCGGCGATTTTTTTCCATACACCCCAGCAGCAGGAGGCCGTCCGGGCGTCGATAGAGGCGTTGACTGCATCGGGTCGATTCGATCGACCCCTGGCGACGCAGGTGGCCGAGGCTTCGACGTTCTGGCGGGCGGAAGAATATCACCAGCGGTATGTCGAGAAACATGGTGGTGGCGGATGTTCCATAGGGCCAGATTCGAGTTCTGAGTAGCGAGTTTGGAGTTGGGTGCAGAAATCTCGAGGTTGCGGGATGAGTTTCGGGCTAGACGACGTTCCGTGGGATGAACGGAGGACGGGGCAGCGGATGGAATCCAGAGCCGAGGAGTTCTGCCGGCTGATCAAGCCGCATTGGCAGGCCCTGCATTCGGTTGCCCGGCGGTACGTGTCCGGGCCGGACGACGCCGGCGACCTGGTGCAGGAATCCTTGCTGCGCGCCTGGCGTAGCTATGCGCCAGAATCGGGCCGATCGTACGGGCCGGCGTGGCTTTTTGTGATCATGCGCAGCGCGGTGGCGGACTGGCATCGAATGGCCAGCCACCGCATCAAGCTGGTCCCAGCCACCGATGCCGACCTGACCGAGCTGGCCCCGGCGGACTTGAGCGATCCGTTTGATCCGTTGCCAGCCATGAGTGAGCAGCGCTTCCGGGAGTTTCTGGACGATCGCATCGCGGCGGCGCTGGATGACCTGGAGCCGGCCTTTCGGGAGGTGGTGGTGCTGTCGGTGGCCGGTGATTTGAACTATCGCGAGATCGCCGAGGTGTTGGACTGCCCCACGGGCACGGTGATGTCCCGCATGGCCCGAGCGCGGCGAGCGCTGCGCGAGCGATTGGCGGTCTATGCCGCCCAAGTGGGTTGGGTCAGGGAGAAACAGCGATGACCTGCCGGAATGCTCGGGAATACTTGTTTGCATTCTTGGACAACGAGTTGGATGCCGCCATGAGCATCGACTTGCAGCGCCATCTGGACGGGTGCCCAACCTGCGCCCGGGAAGCGGAGATCGAGCGGGCGGTGGGCAAACGGCTGGGCCATGCGTTGGAGGCTAGGCCGGTGCCGGACTTCCCCAGGTCGCTGGCTGGGTTGACCGGACCGAAGAGGCCGCCCGTTAGCCCGGGGGCCGTGGTGCCGTTTCGTGGCATCGAACACCTGAATCGCGTCCTGGGCGTGGCGGCAGCGGTGGCCCTGGTGGCCATGGCGGGGGCGTGGTTCGCGCTTTCGGGCCAAAGCGAACCTGGGCTGGCTGAGCTGTTGATCGGCGATTTCGAGCATTTCGTGGCTGAGGGAGCCCAAGTGCAACTGGCGTCGGCCGACCGGGCCGAAGTGACTGCCTGGTTGCAGGACAAGACGCAGCTTGCGGTGGCGCTGCCTTTGCCGGGCGATGCCCTATGCACTTTGCTGGGGGGGCGTAAGTGCAAGATCGCCGGCAGGCCCGCTGCGTTTGCAGCCTATCGGATGGAGAGTGAACCCGCCTCGCTGGTGGCGGTGTCAGCCCGGGCGGTGCATCTTGCGGACATGAAAGAAGTGCAGCGCGACGGCAAGACCCATTGGTTGGCCCGCCGGAATGGATACACCGTGCTGGCCTGCCGTCGGGGGGATTTGGTGTATGCAGCCGTTTCGAGATTGGAGGAGCGACAATTGCTATACTTGATGACAGGCGCGACCCATGAAAGCGATTGAAGTCGGACTGCGGAACCCGTACCTGGTAGCCGTGGTGGTGCTGGCGGTGATCGTGGTGGGTCTGGTGGCCGCCTCGCGCGTGCCGGCCGACCTGCTGCCGGAGTTCAAGACGCCGGCCGTGCAGATCGTCACGTTTTACCCGGGCATGCCGCCGGAGGTGATGGAGCGCGACATCATGAGCCGGTTGCAGCGCTGGACCGGCCAATCGGTGGGCATCGAACACCAGGAAGCCAAGGCGATGCTGGGCGTGTGCATCGTCAAGGACTTTTTCCGCGAGGACATCAGCTTCGACACCGCCATGTCGCAGGTCACATCCTACGCGATGAGCGACATGTTCTACCTGCCGCCCGGCACGATTCCACCGATGGTGATGCCCTTCGACCCGACGGCGTCGGTCCCGCTGTGCCTGGTGAGTGTGTCCAGCCCCACCATGTCGGAGAAGGACCTGTACGACGTGGCCTACCGCGAACTGCGCAACCGGTTGCAAAGCATCCCGGGCGTGATCGCCCCAGCCGTGTACGGCGGGGTGCTGCGGCGGATCCTGGCCTACGTGGACCCGATGGAGTTAGAGGCCCGCGGCCTGTCGCCCATGGACGTGGTCAACACGCTCCAATCGCAAAGCGTGTTCATCCCCACGGGCAACGCAAAATTTGGGGACATCGACTATCAGATCGTGTCCAACGCCATGCCCGAACGCGTGGCACAACTCAACGACATTCCCATCAAGACCGAGTCGGGGGCTGTGGTGTTCATGCGGGACATCGGCCAGGTCAAAGACAGCAACCAGATTCAGAGCAACATCGTCAACATCAACGGGCGGCGGCAGGCGTACATCCCCATCTATCGCCAGCCGGGCGCCAACACGATCATGATCACCACGGCCATCAAGGCCAAGCTGGCCGAGATCCTGGCCCGGCTCAAGGAAATGGACCCCCGGGCCAAGGACATGGCCCTGGAAGTGGTCATGGACCAATCGGATTACGTCAAGACGAGCATCCACGGGTTGAAGGTGGCGGCCATCCTGGGGGCGCTGTTGGCTGGGGCGGTGGTGTTCCTGTTTCTAAGGAGCTGGAGATCGACGGTGGCCATCGTCTTTGCCATTCCGCTTTCGATTCTGGCCGCGTTGATCGGCTTGTTTTACACGGGCGACACCATCAACAGCATGACGCTGGGTGGACTGGCCCTGGCCATCGGGATTCTGGTGGATCAGTCCATCGTGGTGCTGGACAACATCATCCGGCACATTCGCATGGGCAAGGGCAGGGCCCAGGC
>JBHHVM010000471.1:0-3014 GCA_046754265.1 Phycisphaerae bacterium | reverse complement strand
CAGTCGATGAAGATGAGCAGTTCCATCAGGTTGTCGTTGACCGGCGGGCCCGTGGACTGAACCACGAAGCAATCGTGCCCTCGAACGTCATCGAGCAGCTTGATGAAGGTCTCGCCGTCGGGAAAACGCTCGACCTGCGCCTTGCCGACCGGCAGGTCCAGGAAGTCGCAGATTCGATGGGTCAGGTCGGCGGAGCTGGTGCCGGCGAAGATCTTCAACTCGCCCATGTTTCGTCCGCCGTCACGACTTTTGGGGGCCGTCTTCATGGCGTGGCCGCTCCTGCGAGAGATTCGGATGGGGTGACGGTCTGCCCGTCGTTGAGACGCGCCCGCGCTGGAAGATAAGCAAAGGGTCCGATGCGACAGCCGAACCCGATGACCGCGTCGGCGCCGATGAAGGTGAAGGGGCCGATGATGGTATCGGGGGCGATGGCCACGCCGCTGTCAATCCAGGTATTGGCCGGGTCGGTGAGAGTGACCCCGGAGTCCATGATTTCAGCCTGGATGCGGTCTTGCATGAGCCGATTGACCGCAGCCAGGTCGGCCCGGGAGTTGATGCCCGTGGCCTGGTCGGACGGCACGGCCGCGACGGCGCCGGCCCCGTGGCCGTCGGCCAGCATGATGCCGACGGCGTCGGTGATGTAGTATTCCCCTTTGGCGTTGTGGTTCTGAATGCGGCCCAGCACGTCGAACATCCGGGCCCCGTCGAAGCAGTAGTAGCTGGGGTTGACTTCCTTGATGGCCAGTTGGGCCGGGGTGCAGTCTTTGTGTTCGACGATGGCTTCCAGGCAGCCCTGGTCGTCGCGAACGATTCGGCCATACCCAGCCGGCTCGTCGAGCATCGTGGTGGCCAGGGTCAGCCCGTCGCCGGCCTTGGCATTCTCAGCCAGCAACGTCCGCAGGGTATCGCTCCGCACCAGCGGCATGTCGCCGGCCAGGACCAGAACCTGCCCGGTCACGCCGGCCAACGCGTCGCGGCAGCACAGGACGGCGTGGGCGGTGCCGTTTTGAGGGGCTTGCTCGACGAAGGTGCAATCGGATCGGTCGGCAAACGCGTCGATCACCTGTTGTTTGCCGTGGCCCACGACGATGACGATGCGGTCCACGCCCGCCCCCGCACAGGCGTCGATGGCATAGGTCAGCATCGGCTTGCCGCAGAGCGGATGCAGCACCTTGGGCAGGGCGCTTTTCATGCGCGTGCTCTTACCGGCCGCTAGGATGACTGCAGATATAGACATCGAGTTCGAGTTTCGAGTAGCGAGTTTCGAGTCAAAGACCGTGCTTGCGGGCCAACTCTGAACTCGCTACTCGTAACTCGCCACTCCTTTCAACAACCCGGCCAGGACTCGAACCTGAAACGCCAGGACCAAAACCTGGTGTGTTACCAATTACACCACCGGGTTAGCGGCAAGGGCCGATTCAAGACGCCCAAGCGCGATTCAACGGCGCACAAGCCATCCCGAATCCGCAGAACGTCTTCTTATTTCCCGAAGCCAAGCGGCCACTGTGGAGGTGGACGCGGCATCATTTCCCGAGCAGTGGCCTGAGCCTGTAGCCGCGGAGCAGGTCCTGGTGTTATGGCAGCAACCACACGAGCCTGGGCTATGCCCTGGATCTTGGTCGCTTGGGGGACCGCTCTTTTGGGCCCATGATCCGAATCAGCCAGTCGGCCTAGACGGAATGCCCCATAGTGCGTCGGGCGGTGAGGACGCGGCTGGGCCTGGTCCTCACTAGAGAGGTAAGCTACCCGCCGGGCCTCGTGGGGTCAAGATGAACCCTGGACGCAGGTTATCCACCTGCCCCCACGAGGTCGCCGGGACCGCTGGTCGGTTGCCAGGGGCGGTTTGGGGGGATATATTGCGGTTCGACTCCTGGCGCGGACGTCTGTGAGGAGGCCGATCTGGCGCGATTCGGCCCTGGCAGGCTCGAAACAATACCTGGAAGGACATTTGGGCGTGGGATGCTATCGACAGCTTTCGCTCGTGGCTCTTGTTGTAGGCTGGGCGGGTGTATCGGCCCGTGCCTCGGCTCAGCCCGAGGGGCCAATCATTGACCAGGTGCAGATCGTCGGCACCGTCAAAACCAGCGAGACGTACGTTCAAAGCGTGATTCAGACGGCGGCTGGGGACAGCCTGGACCGAACCCGTCTAGACGAGGACGTGCGTCGCCTGCTGCAAACCGGCCGATTCCTCACCGCCAGCGCCGACACAATCACTCGAGACGGCCAACTGATCGTGGTGTTCGAGGTGGCCGAGCGACCGACGGTGTCAGCCGTCCGCGTGGTGGGCAACCTGAAGATCAAAGACAAGGACCTGTTGGAACTGATCCCATTGAATCCGGGCGACCCGGTCGACGCGTTCGGTGTGCGCGAAGGGGCCGACGGCATCGAGGCAGCCTATCGGGAAAAGGGCTACAGCAACGTGACCGTCTCGCACGATGCCGACCTGCTCTCGAGAACGGGCGAATTGCTGTACACCGTCGAGGAAGGGCCTCGCCATCGGATTCGCCGGATTCGCTTTGAAGGCAACACCGCCTACCCCGACAACGAACTGAACGGTCGCATCGTCAGCAAGACGCGGTTTTGGGTCTTCCGCGACGGCAACTTCGACTCCGATCAGGCTGAGCAGGACGCGGCCACCATCCAAAACTTCTATCGTGGGCAAGGGTTCCTGGATGCCCGGGCCAGCTATCGCGTGGAACCGGGCGACAAGCCGGACGACCTGGTGCTGGTATTCACCATCGCCGAAGGGACGCGCTATCAAGTCGAGTCGGTCGAGGTGCAGGGCAACACCGTCTTTACCGACGACGATCTCATCGGGCACATGCGGACCCAAGTCGGGGAGGTCATCCTCCAGGACGAATTGGACCGCGACGTACGCGATATTCAGACCCGCTACGGCGACATTGGCCACATCTATGCCCAAGTGCGGGCGGTGCGGGTCTTCTCGCAGACGCCGGGGTTGGTGCTGGTGCGGGTGGAAAAACCAGGCAACCTGGGGGCGCTATTGCGTACCG
>JBHHVM010000470.1:0-3029 GCA_046754265.1 Phycisphaerae bacterium | reverse complement strand
GATCGATCGGACGGCTTGTGGGGCGTGCATGACGTTCAGAAGTACATGGAGCAGACGCGCAACGAGTATCAGGTCATGGTGGAGGGCGATTCGCAAGGCCCGTTCACGTTGGCGGCGGCGGCCAGCCAAGAGGGCGCCAAGGTGGCGGTGATTAGCGCCCGCGAATTTTTTACGGACGACATGGCCTTTGCGGTGGAAGCGGTGCTGGGCCCGGGCGGGTTGCAGCTTCGCTCGCGCAATCCGGGCAACCTGACGCTGCTGTCCAACTGTTTGCACTGGTTGAACGATAACGAGCAGATCATGAATCTGGGGCGCCCCCTGGACGTGCCCGCCTTGGAGATTGCCGAGGGGCCCACCTTGTCGTTCTTGCGGTTTTTGGTTTGGGGCATCTGGCCGGTGATGGCCGGTCTATGCGGTGGGGCGGTGTGGTACGCCCGGCGAAGGTAGTTTGCGATGAACACCAAGACAACAATGTTTCTGGCGGTGGCCCTGGCGGGGCTGTTGGGTTTGATCTGGGTGGCCGGTCCCGAGCCCGGGGCTGCGGGCGTGCCGGAGGCGGCGCCGACGGAGCTGTTGGGGGACAAGCCCTTGATCGCCGAGGACTTCGGCGAGGTGGTCAAGCTGGTTTGCGCTCAAGACAAGGGCCCCGATTGGGTCTTCGAGAAATCCAAGGAGGCTGATGCCGGTGACAATGACTGGCAGATCACCGCTCCGTTCCAGGCCAAGGCGGCCGGGTGGCAGGTGAAGGGGATAGCCGGCAAGCTGACCGGAGCCCGGTACAAGATCAAGTATTTGGAAACCGATTCGGAAGTGACACCCAAGCGAGCCGGTTTGGAGCCCCCCAAAGCCACGGTGACGCTGTTCAACGAGAAGGGCGATTCGGTCACGGTGCAGGTGGGCCGGGTCAAGGGGGAGGGGCAGACCTTTGTGCGGCTGGGCGATGCGGGGGACCTGTACCTGGTGACGCTGGCATTGGACAGGCTGCTTAAGGAAAAGCTGGTGGAGTACCGCGACAACCAGTTGTTCAGTGCCGGTAAGGAGCACATTCAGCGCCTGGAGATCATCGAGCGGGACGAAGGCGAGGAGGCGACGACGTTCGTGCTGGTGCGGTCGGGGGATTCGTGGACTTTTGAGGCGCCTTTCAAGGCGGCTGCGGTCAAGGAGAAGATCGACGCGGCGGCCGGTGCCCTGGCGACGATGCGGGTGGCCCAGTGGGTCGAGGCGGACGTGGCCAACCTGGGGATGTACGGTTTGGACGCCCCGGCGCTGACCGTCCGGGCGCGGGTGGAGGAGCCGGCCCCGGAGCCCGAGGCGAACAAGGACGAGAATGAGAGCGGCGAGGAAGACCAGCCCCCGGCCCCCCCGATCGTGAGCGAGTTGGTCCTGTACGTTTCGGGCCGATCGCCGATCGGGGATGCGACCAAGGTCTTCGTGCGTCAAGGGGGAGACCGGGCTGTGGGCATGATGACCAAATCGCTGGTGGACCGGCTTCGGCTGAACCCGGTGGAGTGGCGCGACATGCGGGTCAGCACGATCGAGGCGACGGCTGCGGACCGCGTGGAATTGACCACGGCGGACGGGTCGGCGGTGTTGGTCAAGAAGGGGACCGTTTGGGAGGATCAGTCGGGCCAGATGCGGCTCGATACCGGAGCGGTGAACGAGTTGCTGGCGGCCATCTACAATCTCAAAGCGCAAAACTTCGTGGAGATGGGGGAACGGTCGGCCGGGGAATTTGGATTGGACGGGCCGCAGGCGGTGATCCGGGTGAGTGTGCCGGGCGTGCCGGAGGCGGAAGTCATTGAAGTGGGCGGGTATACCGATCCGGTGCGCCGCCGGATGGTATACGTGCGGCGCAGTCACGGCGATTCGATCGCCAAGGTGCGGGTGGCGGATATGGGCAAGCTGACCCGGCCTTTGGCGGACTATCGCGACCGAACCATCCTGAGCCTCAACGCGGGCGTGCTGGAGCGCATCGCCATCAGTCGGGCGGACGAGGTGAGCGGCTCGCGGTTTGAGTTTGGCCTGGCCCAGCGCGATGGCCGACTGCAAATCAGTGAGCCGGCAGCCTTGCCGACGCAGGCGGGTCCGGTGAACCAAATCACGGGGATGTTGAAGGGTTTGAGTGCGACGCGCGTGTTGGGGGATGTGCCGGTACAGGACTATGGCCTGGACGAGCCGGTGGTGCGGTGCGAGATTCGGCATTTGCCGCCGGAGTCGACCAAGTTGGTTCAGGTGGAGCCTGAAGAGACCGGCGAGCCGGAGAAGACGGCGGACGGTTCGACGGGTGAGGAGGAGGGGTCCAAGGATTCGGAGGCTGCGGTGCCGACCTTTCGCCCGGAGAAATATCAGCCCCCGGCCCAGACCTACACCCTGGAAGTGGGTGAATCAGGGGGCAAGGTGTACGCGAAGTTGGCGGGCAAGCCCACGGTGTATGAGGTGGCCCGGCAGGTGTTGACGGTGTTGCAGGCCGAGTTGCACGAGCCGGCGGTTTTTGCATTTGAGGAGTCGCAAGTCGAGACCGTGACGGTAAGCGAGTCGGACGGGCTGGTGCATCGCTTCGTGAAAGAGGATGCGGGGTGGCAATACGAAGCTGAGCCGGACTTGCCCATCGACCCCAAGCGGGTGCAGGACCTGTTGCTGCGACTCAAGGACATCAAGACCGAGCGGTATGTGTCGTATGCCGGAGCCGATGCGGCTGCCTATGGTTTGGATCAGGCGTGGAAACGGGTGGCAGTCAAAGTTGAGGGGGGGGCTGAGCAGGCATTGCTGGTTTCTGCCGGGGTTTGTGAGCAAGACCCGGACAAGCGGCACTATGCGATGCTGGAAGGCTCGGAGAAGGTTTTTCTCATCTCGAGTGACACTATCGGGCGGTTCGACATCGATCTGGCGGAGTTCGAGAAGTCCTGACCTGCGGGGCGGGCCGCTTTCAAGGGGGTTCATGACAGAATCGGCGGGCACAAGAACGTAGGGCACATCGTTGCTCCGCGCGAGCCCCGGCGCGCCGGGGTTGACCTGCCGTTTTAGCTCGT
>JBHHVM010000469.1:0-3035 GCA_046754265.1 Phycisphaerae bacterium | reverse complement strand
CCATGTGCGAAATCGAGCTATAGGCCACCAGCTTCTTGAAGTCATCCTGGGCCATGGCGCACAGCGCCCCATAGAGGATGCTCACCACACCGATCACCGCCAGGAAGAACGCCCAATACTCCCCCCCGGTCGGGAAGATCGGGTAACAAATCCGCAAAAAGCCGTACCCCCCCATTTTCAGCAGGACGCCGGCCAGAATCATGCTGATCGGCGTCGGGGCTTCCACGTGCGCATCAGGGAGCCAGGTATGCACCGGCACCGCCGGCAGTTTGATGGCAAATCCGATGAACAGCAGCATGAACGCCAGTGGCGCGAATCGATACCCCAACAGTAACGTGCCGGCCGCCCCGAAGTGCGATTGAATAGTCGCGTTGGTGGACAGCTCGATCAGATCGAACGTGCCGGTGCTGACCGTGACGCCGTCTCGATAACCGCTGGCCACGCCCGCTTCGCCCGAAGCGGTCATGGCTGCCTGCACCGCGTCGCCGCTGTAGAAGTACATCCCCAGCAGCGCTACCAGCATCAACACGCTGCCAGCCAGGGTAAACAGGAAGAACTTGATGGCGGCGTATTCTTTCCGGGCCCCGCCCCACACGCCGATGAGGAAGTACATCGGCAGCAGCATGATCTCCCAGAAAATATAGAACAGGAAGAAATCCAACGACACGAACACGCCCAACATGCCCGTTTCCAACAGCAGGAACAGAATGAAGTACGCCTTGGCCCCTTTGTTGATCTTCCACTGGTCAAAATTCCAACTGGCCACGCAGGCCAGGAACGTCACCAGCGCGGTCAAGACCACAAATGGGAAGCTCAGACCGTCCACCCCCATGAAGTATTCGATGACGAAACTGTCCCCGGTGATCCAGGGGAGCCGCTGCACGTGGTGCAGGTGGCCGTAGCTGCTGCCGAAGACCTCGCCGGCCGACGCGGGATCCCCGCCGTCGATGAAGGTCCCGAACAATCCCAACGATAGCAGCAACGCCAACAGCGTGGCCGCCACCGCAATCACCCGGGCCATCGATTTGGGGGCAAACAAGACCGCCACCGCCCCGATGACCGGCACAAACACGATCCAGGATAGCAAAGATCCGTTCACGGCCATGTTGCCCCGTCAGCGCCCAATCCAGCCGACGACCGCGCTGTACAGTTCGTCGCCGACCAACAATCCCAAAACCACTACCGCAGCCGCACCGGCTGCCAGCAGCACGTAATTGCGAATCCGACCCGTCTGCGGCCGCCGAACGACATCACCCAGCCCCAGCGACGCCGACGCCAATCCGTTGATCACCCCGTCCACGCCCCAGGCATCCAGCACTCGCCCCGACAGGGCGCTGATCCGCTCGGTGATTCGGGCCGACAGGTTGAAGACCATGTCCACCAGCCAGGTGTCGATCATCCGGCAGGCCACCGCCAATCCCTTGCACCCGCCGACCAGCGCCGCATTGTAAACGTGGTCAAAATACAGCTTGTTGCACAGCGCCGCGTGCACTAGGTTCACGCCCGGCGCCCGGCTCAGGCTGCGGGCCAGGCCAAGCCCATTGCGGTAAATCAACCAGGCCAGACCAAATCCGATCACGAAGGCGAAACCCACCAGCGGCGCCAATCCGCTATGCACGGCGTGCGGCATCATCAAACCAGCCGCGTGGGACGGGTCTGCCGCGTGACCGTCCACTGCCACCACCAGGGTCGCCTGCGTCGCCACCGGAGCGGCGTCGGCGATCAAAGTCCGGAACAGGAACCAACCCGAAAAGAACGTGCCCGCGGTCAACACCACCAACGGCACGACCATCAGCTTCGTCTCGTGGGCATGTTCGTACACCAGCTGGTCTCGCGGCTGGCCCATAAAGGTCAACCACCACAGCCGCATCATGTAGAACGGGGTTACATAAGCGATGATGATCGGCAGCCAGAACATCCACGCCGGCAGCGACCACAGCCGGTCGGCCTTGGCCCGCAATGCGCCTTGGTCCACGTGAACGGCGCCCGCCCTAGCAGTATCGTGCCCTGCCGTGTCACCGTGTTGCTCGCCGTGATCCTCCTGGCCGCCCGAAACCAGCCTGAACCGTACGTCTCCATCGACCGGCTTAGCGGATGCATGATGCCCCGCCTCCACCGCCGGCGGAGGCCAATGGTCCGTCCGCAGCAGGGCCGTCGCCAGGATCTCGTCTTTGCTGTAAAACCCGCCGATGCCCAGGGACGTCCACGGAATCCCCGTTCCGGCGATGGCCAGCACGCCCACGAAAAACGTCCAGCACGTCACCGGCATCTTCCTGCGCAGGCCACCCATCTTGGTGATTTCCTGCTCGTGATGACACCCTTCGATGACCTGGCCCGATCCCAAGAACATCATGGCCTTGAAGAACGCGTGGGTCATCAAATGGAACAGGGCTGCGATCCACGCCCCCACCCCCAGCCCGAAAATCATGTAGCCAAGCTGCGACAACGTCGAATAGGCCAGCACCTTTTTGATGTCGGTCTGCACCACGGCAATCAACGCGGTCAAGGTCAGCGTGATGCAGCCGATCACCGCCACGAAGAACTGGGCCTCGGGCGTCAACAGCCGGAAGACCCGTGCCACCAGGTACACCCCAGCCGCAACCATCGTGGCCGCGTGAATCAAGGCGCTGACCGGCGTCGGGCCCGCCATCGCGTCCGGCAGCCAGACGTGCAGCGGGAACTGGGCGCTTTTGCCCATGGCCCCGCAAAACAGCCCCACCCCCATCATGGTGGCCAACCACCCCCCGGAAAGCTCCCAGCCCAGCAAATTGACGGTAAACCCCTCGGCAAACAATCCCGCGCCGGCTGCGTACTGCCGGCCAAAGACCGCCGCAGCCTCATCCAGGTCCAGTGTGCCCAGAAAGAAGAACACCATCATCAACCCGAACAGGAAACCAAAGTCCCCCACCCGGTTGGTTACGAACGCCTTGATGGCTGCGTCGGAGGCGAACTTCTTGTCGAAGTAAAACCCGATCAGCAAGTAACTGCACAGCCCCACCAGCTCCCAGAAGATGAACAAGAACAGCAGGCTGCTG
>JBHHVM010000468.1:0-3047 GCA_046754265.1 Phycisphaerae bacterium | reverse complement strand
CACGCCTTTGGCCACCGGGCGTTCTACTTGGCTGCGGTCCGCGACGACACTTGTGTCGGCATTCTTCCCTTGGTCCGCGTCAACAGCATCTTGGCTGGGACGCTTCTGGTCAGCCTGCCCTACGCCATCTACGGCGGCGTCTTGGCTGACGACGACGCCACAGCCGATGCTCTGCTCGTCGAAGCCCGCTCCATCGCCCGGCAAATCGGTGCCCGCAACATCGACCTTCGCTCGCAGCGCGCCGCCTTCCCCGACCTGCCCCACATCGATCGCTACGTCACCTTCAAACGTAACCTCCCCGAGACCGCCGACGCCGCGTTGGCTTGGCTACCGCGCAAAGCCCGGGCGGCTGCCCGCAACGCCCGCGACAAGTTCAACCTCACCGTCCGCTTCGACGACGACCAATTGCCCACCGTCTATCGCCTCTACGCAGCCGGCATGCGCCGCCTGGCGTCCTTGAACTACCCCTACCGTTTCTTCGAGCAACTCATCGCCCGCAGCCCAGGCCAACACCTCGTCTCGGTCGTCTATCACCAAGATCGCCCCGTCGCAGGCCTGCTCAGCTTCATCCACCGCGACACCGTCCTGCCCTACTTCGTGGGGGCCACGCCCGACGCCAACACCTACAGCGCCTTCAACTTCATCTATCTCACGCTGGCCCAACGCGCCGTCGAACTGGGCCTGACGCAATTCGACTTTGGCCGATCCCGCCTCGACAACGCCGGGTGCTGCAGATTCAAACAGCTTCAAGGATTCACCTCCACCCCGCTTCAATACCAATGCGACCCCCAGCCCGGGAACCAGCTTCCTGACCTGACGCCCTCGAACCCCAAGTTCCGGCTGGCCCGCAAGATATGGCCTCTAATGCCCCAATCTGTCACCACTCGCCTCGGCGCATGGCTGTCCAAACACATCCCCGGCTAGGATCCCCGCCCCATGAATATCCTCTACCTGGCCCACCGACTGCCCTACCCGCCGGACAAAGGCGACAAGATTCGCTCCTTCCACCAGATTCAACACCTGTCGGGCCATCACCGCCTCTGGTGCGCCTGCTTCATCGACGAGCCAGCCGACGTCGCCCACGTCGCCGCATTGGAACGATACTGCCAGGCCGTGGCTGCTATCCGCATTAACCCCACGTTCGCCAAGATGCGAGGCCTGGTCCGACTGTCACGCGGCGGCACCCTCACCGAGGGCTTCTACGACAACCCGCGCATGCGCAACACCCTCCAAGCCTGGTCGGCCGGAATCGATTTCGACGCCGTATTCGTCTTCTCTTCGGGCATGGCCCCCTACGCCCGACCCTTCCGCCAGGCCCGCCGGGTCATCGATTTGTGCGACTGGGATTCAGCCAAGTGGAACGCCTATGGCCGCCGCCGGACGCCCTTGGCCCCGCTGTATCGCCTCGAAGCCCGCCGCCTCGCCCGGCGCGAAGCCGCGTGGACTCGGTCTTTTCACGCCGCCGTCGTCATCACCCAAGCCGAGGCTGACGACGCCCCACCGGGCGCCCTGACCGATCGCATCCACGTCGTCTGCAACGGTGTCACGAAGTGGCCCTATCAACCGCCGCCTGCCCAACCGCGCGTCGGCTTCCTCGGGGCCATGGACTACCCACCCAACATCGATGCCGTCTGCTTCTTCGCCCGGCAGGTTTGGCCGCACATTACCCGGGCGGCCCCACAGGCCACGTTCCACATCGGGGGCCGAAATCCCACCGCCCGCGTCCGCCGCCTGGGCCGACTTCCCGGCATCGAAGTCCTGGGCCAAGTCCCCGACGCCAACGCCGCCATCAACGACGTGGCCGTCAGCGTCGCCCCCCTGCGCATCGCCCGGGGCCTGCAAAACAAGGTCCTCGAAGCCATGGCTGCCGGTCGCCCCGTTGTCCTGACGACACCCGCCGCCCAGGGCATCGGTGCCAAGAACGGCCGGGAATTCCTCGTCGCCGATGACCCGCTCGAAATGGCCGCCCAGGCCACCGACCTGTTGACCCACCCGCGCCAAGCCGCCGACATGGGCCAAGCCGCCCGCCGGTTCGTCGGTCAAAACTTCGACTGGTCCCACGAAATGGCCAAGCTCGACCGCCTCCTGGCCGGTTCAGCCGCCCCCCGGCCAGCCCCTCCGCCTTTCCAGGCCGTCACCGTCTAGCTCAAATCGAACCCGCCGGCAGGTGAAGCCGACACCCACACCCGCTACAATCCCGGCCGCGACGAAACCCCAACCACCCTGGTGAGGATTGCATGGGCACATGGTTATTCTGTCTGACCGCCGGCGGCATGTTGGCCGTGCTGGGCATGTGCAGACCCGATCAGATCGCCGACCGATTTCTCCGCCTGATCGGCATCCTCACTTTCGCCCTGCTGTCGGGCGTGGCCGCTTGGTTTTTATACACCCGGGGCTGGCAGTCCGATGGCTGGACGCCTTTGGCCGGCGCCCTGACCGTGCTGGCTGCACTCCCGCCCGCCGCCCTCATCTGGCTGGCCCCCGGGGCTCAGCGACACACCCTGGCATTCACCATCCTGTGCGTCGTCGGTGCCCTCCTGGCCCTGACGGCCGGGTGCTTCTGGACCGCAGGCTCAGCCGACCTTTCCGCCGCCGGCAGGTTCGGCTGGCCCGCGACCGTCATAGGCCACGTTTCCGGGGCCTTGCTCATGGGAAGTGTCACCCTGGCCTGGCTCCTGGGTCATGCCTACCTGACAGCCACCAAAATGACCATCGCACCCCTGCGCCGCCTGGCCTGGATCGTCGCGGCAGCCGTCGCCTTCCGCTTTTCCTTTGGGCTTGTCAGCCTGGCGTTGGCCACCTGGGGATCAGCCAACCCCACCATCATCGCCCAGTTGGGCAACGCCTGGCTCATCCTGACGCTTCGAGCCGCCCTGGGGCTGGTCTTCCCAGCCGTCTTCGCCTACATGGTCCTCGATTGCGTCAAACTGCGGGCCACCCAGTCGGCAACCGGAATACTCTACTTCATGTCCCTTTTCGTTTACGTGGGAGAGCTGTCCAGCCAACACCTGCTCACCCAACTGGGCTGGCCGATCTGAATTGATGAG
>JBHHVM010000467.1:0-3054 GCA_046754265.1 Phycisphaerae bacterium | reverse complement strand
CGGCAAGGAGGTTTACTTCTGGTCATTCGTGGTGGCGATTCTGATCTTCGCCATCGGGGCGGGCGTGTCGTTGTACGAAGGCATCAAACATCTGCTGCACCCGAGTCCGGTCCAGAACGTCGGGGTGAGCTACATCGTGTTGTTGATTGCGATGTTGTTCGAGGGGGTAGCCTGGTGGTTCGCGTTGCGGGGGTTCAAGGCGGCCAAGGGTCGGCGCGGATACCTCGAGGCGGTGCGGGCGGGGAAGGATCCGACGTTGTTTGTGGTGTTGTTTGAGGATTCGGCTGCCCTGCTGGGGTTGTTGGTTGCGTTTGTGGGTATCGGGTTGGGGCAGTGGACGGGGAATCCGTATTTCGACGGTTTGGCGTCGGTCATCATCGGTTTGATCCTGGGGATCGTGGCGGTCTTATTGGCTTGGGAAACCAAGGGGTTGTTGATCGGCGAAGCGGCGGACCCGGAGGTGCAGGGCCGAATTCAGAAGATTGTGTCGGCCCATCCGGGAATCAAGACCGTCAACGAGCTGATCACCATGCACATGGGGCCTGAGAGTATCCTGGTGAACATGAGCGTGGACTTTGCCGACGAGCTGTCCAGCAACGACGTGGAGGCGGCTGTGGCGGAGTTCAACAGGCAGATCAAGGAGGCGGTGCCGGAGGTGCATCGGGTGTTTATCGAAACCGAGTCGTGGATCGCCCACCGGGATCAGCAGCGAGAACGGCATCAGCCGGGGCCTGGAGGGGCCGGTAAGTGAGGGCCGGCGGCGTTGTGCTTTGCGTCGAGGTTACCGGTGTAGACGTCCAAGAATCATCGGATTCTGGAGCCGGCGCGGGCCAAAGCCCGTCGCTGGGTGGTTTTTGGGACGCACTCGAAATGGTGCCCGGTTCCGACGGTGCGGTTTTACACTCCCGAGCTAAAGTAGGGCCTACTGCCCACCGATGCACTGCGTGAGGCTGTGGGTCTTCATCCGAAAGGATGAGCAGCCTAGCTTTGGAGGATCCGGGTAACGGCGAGTCCGGGTCCTCCTTTTTTGCGCGCTCAGGCCGGCGGCAGGCTTCACCGGTTGAAGACTGGTGCCACACAGGGCCTCCCTTCTTGCGCGCCCAGAGCCCTGGAGGAGCGGCCCGACATTGACGCTGGGCGGCCGTTGGTCGCGGCCATACGGGCCTTGAACGGATCTGGTCGTCCGCTGACGGTCAGTTGACGCCAGCCTATCAAAAAGCCTGGCCGCGTCTTCTTGGGCGAAAACGGTCTGTTAGCACGACCATGGCCAGTCATGGTGGCCGTCCGACCGCCCCTTTCTTCTGTGGACTCATATTGTCCAAGATACCTATGTTGCCGAATGGTCCGTGCCGTTCGTGAATCTGCGCAGGAAAACCGGGGAGTGGTAAACCACCACTTTAGGGCCCAATGACAGGAGTATGGCATCGTGGGGAAGCCCGGCAGGGGTTTTTGCGAAATACCCCATAATTGATCTTGCAATCGGGAGGGGCGTTTGAGTAGGGTAGGGGTTGCTGGTCCTATAACTAGAACACGTCGGGCCAACGGATCGGTACGCATTTCTCTGACGCTTCGGAGGAGAAACATCATGGCACTTAATAGGTGCTCCTGGACTGGATTGCGAGCCGGCTGGCCGGCGGTGGCGGTTCTTGGAGTCGGCCAACCTGCCTGGGCCAGCCCGATCACCCCCGGATTCGATGTCTTCACCTCGAACGACGCTTTCTGAAACTCGCTCAGCGGGCGGTGTGGATGTGAGTCGTCGTGGCTTGTGCATCGTGGGTCCTAACAGCGTGCCAAATGCGCTTGGCCGCCCGATGCGGCAAACGCGTAATGACATAAGGAGCCAGTCATGTCTCAGCGAACGATCAAGCACGTCGTAGTTCTAGGAATTGTCGGAGTGTTCGTAGGCGTTGGGCCTACAAATACGGCCCGAGCCGCGGTCGTTGTCAACCCGGGATTCGACCTCTTTGAGAGCGTTCAGCCCACCACGTTTGCCGGGGTGTCTTGGGAAGGTGTGCCGTTGGGCACTTTTGATTTCGGAGGCACCATCGGTGTCCAGAATACCGGGACGACTGACACGATTGTCCAGCGTCTTGATCCGGCCAGCGTCCCTTCCGCCCCGCCGTCCACCGCGTCTGCACCCATTCCCATTGAACTCGTCGAGCTTCAACTGGTGAGCGTCGCCCCGATCGACCTTGGGGCGGGTCTGGATTTCCACTACATAACGCTGGACACCATCTCACCGAGTACCGGCGAGATGACCATCACGTTTGATGATGCCAACGGCGGAATCTTCAGCTCATTTCTCGACGTGGACTTCGATGTCAGAATCGGAGGGCTCAATGGCCCCATTATCTTGTCGGATATACTTCAACTTTCGTCAAGCAACGTTCCCTGGGGTCGGATTGCCCCGCCAGGTGCCCTGACCATCCCTGGGGTGAACCACCTGCTCAACGGCGTCGATAACGCCACTGACTTCTGGCCCGCTGAGTTCACTGAGGTACATCCTACAGGCGCGCAGCACAGTGTCGTCCCCGGGACGCCGGAGCCGGGCAGCCTGGCCCTAGTGGTTCTTGGCGGACTCATGGTTGTAGGGCGGCGGCGGCCAGCAGGGTAGGTGCGGTTTGTTGATCCGAGCCGGGGATTCATTGGGCGCGGCGGTGGATTTGGGTGGTTTTGGTTTATGCATCGTGGGTCTTGACAGCGTGCCATTGACGCTTGGCCGGGCGATGTGGAAAACGGGTAATAACGAAGGGAGCCGGACATGTTTTGCAGATCGATCAAGCATACGGTGGTTCTCGGATTAGCCGGCACTGTTGTCGGCGTGACAGCGGCGCCCGTCTTGGCCGGGGCGTTCCCGGGTGCGGGGCAGGACGTCATGGGCAGCGTCATGACGCACAGGGTGGAGCTTTTTCCGGGCGGCCCCTTTCCGGCTGGTCTCTACGACTTCGACGTTTCGGGTCCGACCGTCGTGAACCGCTGCGATCCGACCCCTCCAGCCCCGGCGATTGCCCTGCACGAGATTGCCACGGAACTTGTTAGTATGAAATTGGTCGG
>JBHHVM010000466.1:0-3055 GCA_046754265.1 Phycisphaerae bacterium | reverse complement strand
GGGGGCTTTTCCTTTGCCGGCACCCTCGACGCGACGCCAGCCGAACGCGACAACCCCTGGACCTTGCTGAACCGCCGCTTCGACGACGGAGCCGTCCCGGTCATCGGCGACCAGGCTGCCGTCTTGTGGCAGATGCACCTCGGTTTGGGCAAAGACCTAGCCACCACCGACGGGCGCGGGCGACCGATCAAGCTGCGCTTCGTGGCCCTGCTGACCGGCAGCGCCTTGCAGGGCGAAATCGTGATGGCTGAGTCGCGCTTCGTGGAGCTGTTTCCAGCCACCAACGGCTATCAGTTCTTTCTGATCGAAGCGCCCACCGACGCACTGACTGCCGTCGAGCAAACCCTCGAGCAGGAGTTGGCCCGGTTCGGCTTCGACGTGGTTCACACGCGGAGTCGACTTGCCGATCTGTTGGCGGTGCAGAACACCTACCTGTCCACGTTTCAACTGTTGGGCGGGTTGGGGTTGATCCTGGGGACCGTCGGTCTGGCAGCCGTCCTGCTGCGCAACGTCTGGGAGCGCCGCGCCGAACTGGCCTTGATGCGGGCGGTGGGCTTCGCCGCGTCCGCACTGGGTTGGATGGTACTGGCCGAGAACGCCGCCCTCGTGCTCGCTGGGCTGATCTGCGGCGTCTTGCCCGCCTTGCTGGCCATCGCCCCAGCCATCGCCGCCAATCCCGGGCAGGTGCCCTGGGCGTTGCTGGGGATGACACTCTGTGGCGTTCTATTGGCGGGCATGTTGGCCGGGTTTGCCGCCCTGG
This sequence comes from Phycisphaerae bacterium, assembly GCA_046754265.1. Taxonomy (GTDB): domain Bacteria; phylum Planctomycetota; class Phycisphaerae; order UBA1845; family UBA1845; genus OFTM209. Next base: position 2,295 of record JBHHVM010000466.1, on the reverse strand, counting down.
TCCCCAGCTTGCGGTCGCCGCTGCTGCCCGCCCTGCGGTCTGAGTAAGACCCACCTAAACTCATCGAAAGATCGGACGCCTTGTGATCCGATCCACACCGTCTATGGCCCGTCCAGATTGGCGGTGAACAAGGCCACGTCCGCCGGACCCACGTCTCCATCGGCATCCATGTCCCCCTGCTCGCAACCCGGCGCCGGCGGACCGCCCCCACTGCCGGTATAGCATCGCGTCAACGCGGCAAAGTCGTTCAGGTCACGGTCTCGATCGACGTCAAAGTCACCGTCGCCGGAGTTGGCAGCCCCGGTGGTGACCCGCAGGGCGCCGCCGCCGCCGATCAGGTCGCCGCTTAGCATGCGCCAGTCGCCCACGGTATCCGTGTCCGTCGCATTGGGGATACGGGCTGCTCCCGGCGGAAAAGCGGCGTTGGCCATGTCAAAGGCCGGTGCGCCGTAATACACGGCGGAATCGGGAATGGCTGACCCCCCCGCCAAACCGATGGCGTCAACGATGGTGCCGACAGCCACCTCAGCCACGCCGTCGTTGTCGGCATCAACGTCGGTACCCTGAACCACCCCACCCGGCAGGTTCTGCACCAGGAGCAACGTCTGCGTCCCGTTTTCAAACCCATTGGTCAGCAAAAGGTCGGGCGATTGGGCAGCCATGCCGATGACGAAGTACCCATCCGGGCCGACCTGCTGACCGGTCAGCGGGAGCACCAGGTCCACCAGCCCTTTCGAGAGCGTCTGGCCCTCAATGACAACGAGTGTCAGACCATCCAGGGAACTAAACGGCGTTCCAAACAGCTCCAGAAAATCCCCGGCGGCCGGATCGTCGGGCTGGGCCAGGACCTCGTTGATGACCAACGGCACGGCGATCAGATCGCACGGCGGATTCAACGGCCCATTGCAGGTGGTGCCCACGCCGTAGAAAAACCCGCCCACGTCGGAACAGCCCTGGGTGCCTAGGTCTTCACGACAGGCCCCACCGGCGGCACAGCATGCCCCGGTCGGTTCGCAGGGCGGAATCAGCGGCCCGGCGCACGTCGTGTTGGACCCGTAGAAGAAACCACCCTGCTGCGTTTCGCAATCCGTCTGGGTCAGCCCGTTGGTACACACCGACCCCGGCAAACAGCACGCCCCAACCACCGGCTGGCCCGAATCCAACAAGACATCCATAAACACCACCAGGTGGTCGGAGGCGATGGCGCTGGTGTTGGCCGCCAATGGGGCCCCGAACTTGGGCAAACCGCCGCCGAGCCCCTCGTCTTGAGAGTCGTAAACCTCCGTACCGGATACCAGCATGGCGTCGCTGAACCAGATGTAGTCCAGACGCCTCCCCGAGGCAGGCCTGGTCGCGTCCGACCCATCCACTTGGAACGCGTTGGCCACGGTGACGTGACTCACGCCACTGCTGGACGTCATGGGGTTAAACACCGAATTGACAACTGGAAAAGTGATGTCGTTGCCCAGGCTGAAGCTCTGGGGGACACCAGCTGGCACGCTGTTGAAAACGCTGGGCGAGTCCGGTGCATCCAACAGGTCGTCGTTCATGTCGCCGACGATAAAGAACGGCACCACGGCTGAATCAAATCCGACCAGCGCCTGCATGCCCCGAATCGACTCGATCGAGCGTCGAAACTCGTTGTTGTCGCCGGTACCAGCTTTCCAGTGGTTGCCGACGATGACCAGGTCCTCAGCGGCACCGGGAACCGCAACGGTGGCGATGACAAAGTTGCGGACTATATCCTTGGCGCTGGGGTCTCCCGAAAGACTTGCAGCCGTCAACGTGTTGGCACTGACGAACGGGAACACGCTCATCACCCCCGCCAAGTCGGGGTTGGTGTCGATATCACCCGAGGCACTGGCCAAAAAGCGATGCGTGTACCCAGCCGCGTTCGCCAGATCATTCAAGTCGGTCGAATTGCCGATTTCCTGCACGCAAACCACGTCAGACCCGACGCGGAGCAGAATGGCAGCAGCCGCGTTAAGCTGGCTCGCGTTCGCAGAATCGAAGTTCTGAATGTTAAACGTCGCCACGCGGACCGGCACCGACTGCCCCCAGGAGGAGGCCGGCCAAACGGTCAAAACCCCAATCAGAATGCCAAACACGCCCTTGGACATAGTCGTCAACCCTCTCGAATCAGCCCACTGCTCCATGCACTGTCGCCGCGCCCACATGCACGGCCAACACCCGGCCATGGGGGTCCGGCGCTAAAACCGGACCCTTGCCCACCGGATCGGTCCTTTTCATCATAGCAGAGCGACCTGCCAATTCGGCGCCCTGAACGAGATTTCC
>JBHHVM010000465.1:0-3060 GCA_046754265.1 Phycisphaerae bacterium | reverse complement strand
ACACGTCGAATCGCCAAACACCGTCAATCGAAACAGCGGCCCGTTCCTCGACCGCCACTGAATTATTGGACCCCGGCAAATCGAAGGCAAGCAACTTCCGACATTTGCGGTACAAAAATCCAACCCTTTTGAGAATCGTTTTGATCGTGGGGCGCCGGGCTTTCCTATATTCCCCCAATGCTGTCACCATGGATGAACAATCCGGTTTGGTCGTGGCAAGAAAACCGAGTTGTTGGCTCACCCCAGCCAACGGTTCAAGAAACAGCAAGGTCTTTATAAGCCAATAACAATCTCCCGGGTCTTCTTGGCATACATGGAGCGGGGCGTCAACTGACCGGCGTCAATTCGGGTCACTGCTGTGGACCCAATCTACCAGTAGACGACAACGCCTCAGATTTGTCTGTTTGGCGGTCCTGGCGACACCGAACAGTGCCAGGGCGTCCCGTAGGGACGCAATGAATGTAGCCCCGTCTGTCAAGACGGGGTTTCAAGCAGGCCCCTGCTTGGATAGTCCCGTAGGGACGGCTGAAGGAGATCCCAACGATGAATCACCGGGCCAAGTTCAGAGCGTGCCTCGCACGGGTGGCACGGTCTGGCGACGGGTGGCACGGTCTGGCGAAGCCAGGCCGTGGCTGGGGCAACGTCCACAGCCAAGCTGCGCTTGACCGTGCCACCCACCGCGCCTTCGTGGTTAGCCGACATCGGTTGCAGCCAGGGCCTGCGCCGTACTACCAATGCTCGATTTCTTCGCAGCCCGCGAAGATTCTTCTGCCCCAGAATGTCCAACAGGGCCGTTTCTTCAGGCCTCCAGCCTTGTTGCCTTGTTGCCTTGTTGCCTACGTGCCTAGCCCCTATGGGGTGCAGCCAACGGCTGCGCTATGCCTGCCTACCTATGTACCTTGGCCCAACGCATTGCGGCCAGGGATTTGGACCCACACTTGGTTTTTTTATTCGCCTCGAAGTGCCCGGAGCGCTACCGCGCCACCATGCTCGCCTTGGGCACGTAGACCTGCCCCGTCGCCCGGTTCCATTCGATGACTTCGCCCTTAATCTCTTGGAATCGCCCGCTCCGCTGATTGTAGATGGCTGCCCGCTGCGTCGGGGTGCCTCGCAGCGTCAGCCAGTTGCGGGCCGCGTCGTAGGTCACCTTGGCAGCCAGCACCGCGATGCCCGAATCCTGGAAATGGACTCGGCCCGTCGCTTCAAAGCGGGAAAGCTCCAGGGCGCTCATTTGACCCGCCCCATCCGAAACCCCCTCGGCCGGTGAGTCGAATTGCACGAACAACTGCTCGCAGCTCAGCGACGCCTGTCGGCCTTCCTGAACGCCTGCTTGAATGGCGCTGGTGTACGCCGCCTCACCCACCACCTCGCGACCCAGCAGAATCTCCGTGCCGCTACGGTGGACCATCTCCACAGCCTCATCGAAAAAAGCCGCCTGCCGACCATAGTAGTAAGCCATCTGACCCTGCCAGGTCAGAAAAGTTTGCGATGGGCTTTGCACGCCCATGCCCCCAAACGGCGTCCGCGCCGGCCGGCGACCACGAACCGAGTCGGGCTTCGAGTCCGGCATTTCATAGTCTTCAATCAACAAAGTTCCCGCGTCCTCGACCGTCATGGCCTCGGTCCGAAGGTCCACCAGGATTTTGGGCCCGGCAATCCGCGCCCGGCTAAGCACCCGCCCCGTCCCCGGCTCCTTCTTGGTGGTCAGCGCCACCGCCCCTCCCGCCGCCACCAGATAGCTGGGTTCCTTGTTGAACTCCCCTTCCAACCGCGGGCCGCTGGTCGCCTTGGATTTGCTGCCCCCCGCCACCCGATGAATGAGCGGGGCCAGGATCCACCAATTGACCTCCTCTGTCCCGTCGCCGCCCCGAACTTTATCCGCCTCCGACTCGGCGAAGTGAATGGTCATCTCGCCACAATCGAAAGTGCTGTCAGCCGTGGTGGCATGAACCTTGCCCGTGATAGTGGCCTGGTTGTGGGCCCCGCGATACGCCAGGCGCTCCGACCAGGTGACAATCACCGGCACCGGCTTCGACAGACGGGCCCCGTCCAGGTCGCGCTGCGACTTAAACGTTAATCGACCCCGCCCGGGCACATCGGCCGTGTCCGCCGGAATATCCAGGTCGATCTCCCGCCCGGTGATGGAATAATCCTCCAGCTCGACGTCGGCCGGCGACGCATCGTTGCCCACCACATGGGCCTTTTCGATGGATTGCCCCTCGCGGAAAGTGCAGACCAGGGAATCGGCCGCTACCGCCAACGGTTGCATCGGATCGTCAACCTGCACGCCGCCGTAAGCTTCCAGGCGATGGACACCGGGCTTGAACTCATCGACCCCTTCATACCGCGTCTGCACGGCCTGCCAATCGACGGTGTCCGGGTCCACGCCCCGCCGGACGGCCTCGGCCCGGGCCGCCGTCAGGTCCCAGGCGGGCTTGTCCACCCGAAACGACCGCAGGACCACCACCATCCGGTCGGCGGCCGTGATGGTCCGTTCACCCTGGCTGGCCGTCACGTTCTTATAAGCTCGGGCCAGCCGAGGCGCTGTCTTGCCGCTCTCGTCCAGACCCATCTCCACGTCCAGGCGGTCGCAGCGGACCACGTCCTCACCGTGGGCCAGCACCATGTCGCCTTCACCCTGCAACCGTTGCAGGTTGTCACCGAAGGCGCCTTCCTTCAGCGGCGGGCCGAAGGTCAGCTCGACGCGCCGCCCGCTGATGACATCGGCTCCCTGGACGATGTCCACGTCGCCGGTCAGGACCGCCGAGTCAAGGTACTTGCGCCGCTTGTACACCGCTTGGCCGGTCTGCTCGTCCACCGTCTCCACGGTCGTGATCGCAAAAGTCGCGTTGACCTCCTGCTCAAACGCGACCTGGATGTTTTCGCCACCATCCGGGTCCAATTCGCCCGCTCCGCCGTTCTTGCCCGCCATTCGACCGGGCCCTTCGACGTGGGCTGTGCCTCGCTTCATGTCCAGGGCCATCTCTATGCCTTCGATGAAGGCCCCGTCCTTGCCGCGGACCACCGCGGCATGTCGCAGATAGTAGCATTCGTCGGGTT
>JBHHVM010000464.1:0-3074 GCA_046754265.1 Phycisphaerae bacterium | reverse complement strand
CGGATACTCGACGTTGTCGGCCATCCACCGCCTTACCTGGTCACGCCAGCGGCGATAACCATCGTCGGCTTGCTCGTCCCGGATCAACAACTCCACCCGATCGCACTCACGAATGGCCGCGTAGGCTGCCTCCCGACTTCCCGAAGGCAGGCGCGACAGGTTCTTATCAAACTCATCCACGTCGTCGAGCGAGCGGGCCTTGAGGGCAAAACACATGCCCTGATGAAAGTGGTCCCGCCAGGGGCCCGGCATCTTCAGGCCCACCTCGAACGCGACCTCCAGCCGGTCGGTGTTGACAAACGCGGTTGCCAACCCGACCCCGGCCGCGGCATCGACGGCGTCGTCACCCAATTCACCGATCCGCTCGATCAACAGATCGTGCCGATCCATGAACAGGAACCAGAACGCCCGACCCAAACCCTGATAGGCGGCGTGGCGAGCGTAACCCTCAAACCGGTCGAGCCTGGTAATACAAGCCCGGTCCTTGAGGTAGTCGAAGAACCCCACCTTAAAGCCGTATCCGTCGTAACACAGAAAACGGTACAGCGGGTCGAGCCCTTCGACCACACGCCGCATTCGCTCCGGCGTGTGGTTCCGCATGCCGGACCAAAACCCCAGCCCGACATAGTAGAGATAACGCATCTCCGGTCGTCGACTCACGACCGATTCTTCAAAATCACGCCCCGACTTGCCCCCCAGCCGCCGGAGGGGATACCCCATGGCAGCCCCTTCATGGGCAAACGGGCGGTCATGCACGCCGAAGCTGTCGCAACGCCGCCGCCAAGCGTCATCGCTCGGGCTGGTCAGGGCTGCGTTGAATCCACCGGCAAAGCTCCGCGTGATGGACTCGACCCGGCGAACGTTCTCCGGGCAAGAGACCAAAAACCCCAGCTTGCCGACGGTCATCCGGCTTGGCCGGAGGCGAAACGGCCAATAGCAAAGTCGCCACCTGCCGGTCAAAACCAGCACGCCGACCAGCCCGGCCAACAGGCCAACTTGGACCGCAATGTGCATGGACTAGGCTCGCACGATCTCCGGTCCGCCCCAGTCGGACCCAGCGCGTCGAAAGGCTACACCCCCATTATAATCAAACCGGCCCCGCGAAGCCAGGTTTACCCTGAGCTTCTGCAACAAGTCGCTGGGCCGGTCCGAAAACCACTCCGGACGCGGGGCTCCAGCCGTCGAAGGCCCCGCGGTCCGTCGGGGTGCGGGCCGACGCTATGGGCTTCAGGCGACCGCCAACCGCCGGCGACGCTGAATCACCACAGCCCCAGCACCGACCAGCAGCACGGTCATGCCGATCAAGCCCCATTCCGAAACGGTCGGAACCGGCGGCGGTGTGGCCTGGGCTTCCATGCGGATGGTGGCTTGGGTGGTGCCCGTCATGCCGGCCAACGCCCCACCCGGAGCACCGGTGAAAGTGATATCGTACGTAACGTCAAAAAAGCTATCCACCTGCCACGTGCCGTTGCCCAAGTCAGTCAACGTGGTCTGGCCAGGGCTGGGCAGCCCGAAGTTCGACCCCGCTCGAATCTGCAGGTCGGCGAAGTCGGGATCGCCTACGATGCCACCCTGGCACTGCAACATTTCATTCTGAAACGCTTGAAGCGGCCCGGGAACCCGAGGCCCCGTGGCCACTTGACAGCTCATGGGGATATCGATGGCACGATTCACCGGCACGCCCATACCCGTCAGCCTAGCCCGCAACGTCGAGTCAAACACCTCAGTGTCACCGCCCAGCGGACCGCCCGGAGTCACACAGTTAGCCGGGTCTCCCCCCTGGCGACAGATAAAATCCAGGTGGATGGGGGCCAACTCAATCGTGGTATTGGGGGGAAGCCCATCGATAATCATGTGGACTTCGGTGGGGCTCAGGTAAGCGCACCCCGGGGGCGGCAGCACCACCGTACCGCTGCCGTCATCCGGTACGATGCAGGGGTCAGCCGGCTGGGAATAGGCGAACCCTGCCCCCAAAAACGTCACCGCCGCCGCTAACATCAAGCAGATTCCTCGACTTCTCGACATGCTTCTCATCTCAACGTCCTCCAGTGGGTTTCGTTCTTCCGCCGTTCGGCGGATAGCCATTTCCGATCGGCGCCTCCGCGAGGCACCGAATGTTAGATGCTCGATCGTTCTCCCCGACGCGGTCGCGGAAAGCACCCCCGTTGGGATCGCCCCAAAGAAAACCAAACGGCCCCAAAGCGCCAAGGCTGGGACAAAACGCTCCCAAGGCGCAACACGAGCCGACTCCCCATTCGCCCGGTCACACATCGCCAAGCCTGGATACGGTCTTACACAGGTAGCACACGAGAAAGGCCCGGCGCGCTCGACATCACCATGATACTGGCATGGCCACCCTAACCCCAAGCGAATTCGGGGGTTGTCGGTACATTTCACGCCGCATCAAGTACTACTTTATGTGCCCGCCGCACAGCCAAGCATTCCGTGACCCTTTTGGCACTTCTCCTATTCATTGATGCTGTACCCGGACCTTGATTCTGAGCATTGATCGCCGGGCCTCCTCGCGGTAGGGTTCCCCCGCGTGATCCGCCTGTGCCGACATGCCATCGCTCACCCACTCCGCACACTGGCCCTGGCGTTGGTCCTGCCCCTGGCAGCCGCCCCGGGCCTCTTGTGGCTAACCCTCCGCACCGATGGTCATGCCCTCGTGCCCCCGGACGCTCCCGAGGTACGTTTCGACCAGGCCGTCCGCGATCAATTCGGCACCGAAGACCTCATCTGCATCGTCGTCCGCACCAACCATCCCGACGGCATCTTCAACCCGCACACCCTCCAACGGGTCCAAGACCTCAGCGATCGCATCGCCGCCATCGAGGGCATCAACCCCGCCAACATCTCCAGCCTGGCCACCGAACGCGGCGACCGGGTCAGACCCGGGACCCTAATATTTCGCCGCTTTCTCGAACCCTTGCCCCAAACCAAACTCGAACTGAACCGCCTGCGGGCCGACCTCGAAGCCATCCAGCTCTACAACGGGACGCTGCTCTCCCGCGACCGACGGGCCACGACCATCTTCGCGGGCGTGCCTCAGGATATGGACCGGGCCACTCTCT
>JBHHVM010000463.1:0-3084 GCA_046754265.1 Phycisphaerae bacterium | reverse complement strand
TCGGCCGACCGCAGAATTGAGGGCACGTCATTCCGGACTCGTAGCAGGTGAATCCTGTGCCCTGCCCGGCTCGACGCAACCCACCGGTCCACCTCGGCCCGCAGAGGCCCATCCCCAACCAGCGCCAATTGGGCCGCGGCGGTGTCCTGAACCCGCTCGAACGCACGCACCAGCACGTCCAGGCCCTTGATCGGGTCCAGCCGACCCACCCAGACCAGCAGCGGACCCTCATCCGGAATGCCCAGCGCCGCCCGGGCCACGGGCTGGGCCGATTGGATCGCATCCACATCCACCCCACCTTGGATCAGCCGCAGACGATGGCGTGCCAATCGGCCCCGCGTGGCTAGGTGCTCGATCACGCTGGGCGAATTGCCCACCACGCACCCACACAGCCACTGCGTCAACCGGTCCAACGGCAGATGCCAGCGGCGTTCAATCTCGACCGTCTGGATTTCGCAAATCAATCGCCGCCGATCAAACCCGGCCAGCACCCCGGCGCAGCGGGCAGCCAGGTTGGCGTGGAAGAGCAAACTGTGAACGCAATCGGGCCGATAGGCGTCGATGATGCCCGCCAAGCGCTCCACCACGCGCCAATCCCAGGGCGAGCGGGCCTGGCAGGTCAGCGACGCAATCCCCGCCTCGGCGAGCATTTCGGACACCGGCCCGGCCGGCGCAAGTGACACCACCTTGACATCAGCGCCTTGACCCCACAGATACTTGGTCAGCCGAAACAGATGCAGCGGGACGCCGCCGGTCTCCAGGTCGGTGATGACGTGCAGAATCTTCACGGGTGACGCCCGGCCTACCGCTGTGCCAGTCCTGTGGAGTCAAAAATCCCGGCGGGAAAAACGCCACACAGCCAAACAGACCACCAGACCCTCAAAAAGCAGCGACGACCCAATCGAGGTGACGGCGTTGACTTCCAACTGCTTTTGCTCCAGCCGGCGGAGTTGCGCCGCGTCGGGACCGCCCGGGCCCGATGTCGTCGCTTCATCGATTTGAGGAATCATGTCCATGCTCAGACCCGCCCCCGCCCACTTGGCCGCCAGGTAGGGGACGTCCCAGGTTTTGGGCGGTATCCAGGCACATACTTGGAGAGTGCGGTAAATACGTTCGTGCTCTTTGAGATCCGGAAAAGACTCAAACGTGTCCAGGGCTGTCTTGGGTGTCGTAAACACAAACCAGGCTGCCATCGACACCAGAATTGCGGCGATCGTGCTCCGTGTGGTTACTCCTACCAGGGCTGAGACGCAATAAAGATAACTGAACAACAGGACCAGCAACGGAATGGCCAGAAGATAGCCCGGTGCCCACACGCCCCAACGCAGTCCCATCACCGCGAAGGTCAAACCCACAAACACCGTGGCCTGAATCACCACAAAGACCATGCCGGCCAAATACTTGTATAGGAACAACCGGGCCCGGCGGATGGGCTTGCCCAGCATCACGTCGATTTGGCCGCGCTCCATCATGGCCGGGATCATTCCCGCCGTGGCCACCAGCATCAGAATGATCCCCACCCACCCCAGGATCAGACTCAGAATTAGATAAACGGTGATACTCAGGATGGCGGATCGCCCGAAATCCGTCTCGGGGTTGTAGTGGCCCGTCTCGGTAGACCACAGCCCAAACAGAAACGTCACCCTGTCGCTCTCGAACCCGACGCTCAGCATGGTCAGGGCAATCAGCAAGGTGATGCCGATCAGCAGCCAGAAGATCTTCCGGTCGCGCGACTCGCGAAGACTATCCAAAATGATCGACCAGAATTGCATAGACAACGCTCGCTGTATCGGCCCGGGCCCACGCGCGGCCGAAGGGCTCAAGATCCACCGGTTGGAAACCGGTGCCACACAGGCTGGGCGCGTCCTGCGTGCCACATATAGCGGCCGGCGCCTCGCCGGCCGTCGGTCAGTTCATCGACCGGACAACGGAACTACGGACCGGCCGGTCGCGCCACCGGCGGTGTCGCGCTGCCGCTGCCCAGCACCTCCACAAAAACGTCTTCCAAACTAAACCGCTGCGGCTCCACCGACTCGATGTCCCGCCCGTTTTGGCGGAGTAGATCGATGATCCGGTTGACCTTGGCAAGATCCCGGCCGGGGATGCGAACGGTGTCGCCCTCCACCGTGCAACCGTCATTGGAAAGCTGCCCGGTCAACGACCCCAATTCACCCAGCACGGTAATCGTGTATTCGGTGGTGTGTTCGGTCAGTTCGCTCAAGGTTCCCTGCCGGGCGATCATGCCGTCCACTAGAATGGCCACCCGATCGCACACCATCTCCAACTCGCTGAGTAGGTGCGAGTTCAGAAAGACCGTCTTGCCCTTGTTTTTGAGTTCCAGCAGAAGTTCCCGGACGTCGCGCCGGCCCATGGGGTCCAAGCCGTCGGTCGGTTCGTCCAGCACCACCAGCTCCGGGTCGTTCATCAACGCCTGGGCGATCCCCAGCCGTTGCAGCATGCCCTTGGAATACTTGCCGATGCGCGTGTCCGCCCAGCGGGTCAAACCCACGCGCTCCAACAGCTTCGGTGCCCGCTTCCTTCGATCCGAGCGAGACACCTTGCCCAGCGCCGCGTAGTAGTCCAGCAGTTGGCCGCCCGTCAGATAGGGCGGAAAACGGTGGGCCTCGGGCAGATAGCCGATCACCGCCTTCTTCTTCCGGTTACCCAGGGGCCTGCCCAGCACCGTCCCGATCAGGTGATCCGGCTGCACCACCGTCATCATGATTTTGACCAGCGTGCTCTTGCCCGCCCCGTTGGGCCCCAGCAGCCCGAAGATTTCGCCCCGGCCCACCTGCACGTTGACGCCCCGAAGGGCCTGGATTCGCCGACTATACGTCTTGCGAACGTCGATCAGATCCACCGCCCAGTTGGTCATCTCGGTCAGTTGGACCATAACGACCCTTTGCGTTCCAGGATTGCCGCAGCCACCTCAGCCGCATCGCCCTCGGGCGGCAGATCGATCCATTCGGTCTCCCCGAAGCGCTTGAACCAGGTACGCTGGGCCTTGGAGAACCGGCGAGTGTTGATTTTGATCATTTCCACAGCCTCCGCAAGGGACAGTTCTCCCTCCAGATGGCGGATTAC
>JBHHVM010000462.1:0-3087 GCA_046754265.1 Phycisphaerae bacterium | reverse complement strand
GTCGGAGCGAACTCCACCCGCGTTTCCAAAATGAAATCACCCGTCACCGGGCGCAGCAGCAGGTTTTCGACAGTGGCCTGCTCGCCGAGTATCCCCCGACGTGTTTGCACTCGAAAAAATCCGGGCCGCTCGGTCAAACTGTGGTCGTCCGCCTGCTCTCGAACAAACGTCCACCCAGCCTCGAGCTGGGCGTCGTCAAAGTCATCCCGAAAGGCGACCTCGGCCGCGGCGCTGACCGCTGCCCCCCCACCGCACAGCACCGCCCACACGCCAAGCCAGGCAACGCCCGTCCGCAGTTCAACTCGCAAGACCTTCACTGCCTTGATTCTCCTGTACCCGCCTGCCCCTGAATCCGTTTTGCAACGCCCTTTCGCGATTACCGCGGGCGCAAAATCTCCACAAAATCGAAGAATGCCGGGCTCGGGTCATTGCACCGAGTCTCGCAGTTCTCACGCACCGCATTGCCCAACCCCACCTGCACATCCTCGGAAAGGTCCGCGTTGAGATCCGCCAGGGGCGTGAACTCCCGACCGTCGGTGCTATAGGCCAACGAAAAGACATCGCCTTTCCGCTGGATCAGCAAATAAACCTCGTCGGGCTTGAACGCTTCGAATCCCGTCTCGGGGTCAGCCCCACCGGCCTGCTCAGCCACGCCCGACAAACCCCGGAACGTATCCCGCGGAAACCGCGCCGAGATGATACCGAACGTGACCGTTCGCCCGTCCCGCCCCTCAATCACCAAGCCGGCCAATTGGCGGTCCGCGCCGGGGTCAAACTCCAGCTTGGTCTGGACCAGAAAATCGCCGGACACCTCGCGCAGGACTTGGCTAGGAGCGCTACTGCCGCCGGTCAGTTCTTTCGCCGATAGACGCAGAAAACCCGGCTGGTCGGTCAGGCTGAACAAGCCTTCATCCGCACCGGTGAATGCCCAACTCGAGTCCAGCGCCTCACCCTCGAAATCATCTTCAAACAGGATGCGACCGTTAGGAACGGCGAACGAGCCGGACCCCCCGGTGCAGGCCCCGACCAGCATCACGCCAATGCAGATCAGAGCGGTTCGGAGTGCCCGCCGCGGTCGCCTCATCGTCATCCTCCACAGCTCGGGCCTGGGGCGTGCCGAATCGGCGCCCCGGGCGCGAATCACGCTGCGCTTTCAAGCCCTCGGTCGATTGGGAAATGTCCCCCAATACCCCAGCAAGACCCTACAGTTCGCTCCTGTCCCCGCTATCAAGCCTATCACGGACCCCAGCCTGATGCAAGCTTAGTCTTGCATTCACTCCCTCGAAATCCCGCCGATTCAAACCTAGATGGCGCCCAGCCCCCCATCGATCCCCAGGGCATGCCCGGTAACAAAAGCTGACTCCTCCGACAGCAGCCAGAGCACCGCCGCCGCCACCTCCTCCGGCTTACCCAACCTCCCCATAGGTGCTTTTTGTGACAGGAGTTGATAGAGACGAGGCCCAAGCTGCACGTAGCGATCAAACATCGGCGTACGGATGTAGCCCGGGCAGACGGCATTGACCCGGATACTCTCCTTGGCACACTCCACCGCAGCCGCCTTCGTCAGCCCGATGACACCGTGCTTGCTGGCGATATAGGGAGCACTGACAAACGACCCGCCCATAGCCGCCGCCGACGAGGAGTTGACGATGGCCCCGCCACCACCCCGCCGCATAACTGCAATCTCCTCTTTGAGACACAACCAGGTCCCTTTGAGATTGACAGCCAACACACTGTCCCAGTTGTCCTCGCTGCTCTCGGACACCCGTCCCGCCATCGACCCCAAGATGCCGGCATTGTTGAAGGCCAAGTCCAATCCGCCCATTGTCGCCGTCACGCCGGCAATAGCCGCTGCAACCTGATCGGCCTGAGAAACATCCATTTGCTCGAAACAGCCCTTCCCACCGGCCTTCTCGATCAACTCGACCGTCTCGGCCCCAGCGTCGGAATTCAGATCGCCGATGGCCACGGCGCACCCCTCCTTGGCCAGCGACAAAGCCACCGCCCTGCCGATGCCGGACGCGCCCCCGGTAACCAGCGCTCTTTTACCCTCAAACCTGCCCGCCACAGTTGCACCTCCCTGGTTGATGTGCGCTTGGAGCGCATCCTAAAACCCATGTGGCACCGGTTTTCAACCGGCGGGGAACACGGGCTACAAACCGGTGCCATACTTTTGGGATGCACTCTTTAGAGCCCACCAACAGGTTACCCATTGGGGAACGGGCCGCAACTCATGCCCACGAGCCAGCACGGTGTGCTGAACCGACAAGACCGGGCCACGACCACTTTGAGGTTGTCAGCACAGGTACCTTGGGACACTATCGAAGTGACTAAATGGGTCTGCCACACACCGGGATGATTCCGATCGGGCCTCTGCCGAGGAATCCCCGTCATTGGAGCCGAGGGGGCTCGAACCCCTGACCTCCTGCATGCCATGCAGGCGCTCTCCCAATTGAGCTACGGCCCCTGGGAAACTGCGAGCCGGGCATTCTACCATCGACTTGGCCGCCCGCAAGCGCGCGCCGGGCCGAATCGTGCCCCCGGGTGCATGACAGGGTAGGCGGCCCAAAGTAGGGCAGGGGTGGCACGGTCTGGCGAAGCCAGGCCGTGGTATACCGCGACATCCACGAGCCAAAACGGCAGGTCAACCCCAGCACGCCGGGGCTCGCGCAGAACAACGACGTGCCCTACGTTCTTGTGCCCGCCGATTCTGTCATGCACCCCGTGCCCCCTCGGAATCTGGTACGAGAATCCTTTGGATCTCTGGTGCGAGAATCCGTAAGAACTCTGGTGCGAGAATCCGTAAGAACTCTGGTGCGAGAATCCTTTCTCGCACCCCACCGAGCCCAACTGAGGCTGCCTACGGACTTGACGGGGACGCCGGCGTCGGGGCGCTCTTGGCGGGCGTGGCCGCGGCGGTGCCGGAGAAGTCCACCTTGGGCGTGGCCTTGGCTTCCTCAGCCACCTCGAAATACTCGGCCGGTTCGACCCCGGCCAAGCTGGCGAACAACCGCCCACCCAGTTTGCGGGTGAACGTGTTGAGTTCCTTGACGCCCTCATTGAACCGCTTGCGGGCCACAGCCAACC
>JBHHVM010000461.1:0-3089 GCA_046754265.1 Phycisphaerae bacterium | reverse complement strand
GCTGGGGCGAGATTCCCATTTCGCCCCCTTACTGCGGGATTCCCATCCCGCAGTAGAGCAGGAAAGGATTCCCGCCGAGTGAGGTGCGAGAAGGGATTCTCGCACCAGTCTTCGCCCCCGCCCGGGGGGGACTTCCACATCCAAGGACGAAGCTATTCCCGGTGGGCATTGAACCGGGCACCGTCACGGTTGTAACGGTGCCCGGTCGGATTCTTGTCCTTTGATGGGCCTGCTTAGTCGATTGGCTTGACGCCGACGGCTTTGGGGCCTTTGGGCCCCTGGGTCAATTCGAACTGGACCCGGGCTCCTTCGGTGAGGCTCCGAAATCCGTCGCTCTGAATCTCCGTTTGATGGACGAAGACGTCTTGGCCGTCATCCGACTGGATGAAACCAAAACCCTTGGTGTCGTTGAACCACTTCACTGTACCTTCAGGCATAACTATACCCTCTGCTTACGGCGGACATCTCCGACCGGGCCTAACTGAAACAACACTTGCTTCCGTAGAATCAGGACCTGACAACTCCGGGGATGTCGTCTTCCAATCCAAAGCATGGACTCAGTCGCCGGTCAAGTCAACCCCATGGTGCTGGAAACAGCCCGTTAAGCGCCAGCAGCAGCCCCAGGGAAGTAAAGTACGACTGTCCGCCCGCCCTTGAAATGCTCATCTGGCCCGGGCAGGACCCCTTGACGGCCTCTCACAACAATAAAGCCGGGCGCCATGACAGGTGTCACGGCGCCCGGCTGATTGTTCGACGTTATCCCGGCCTTTAGCCGAGCATCTTGACCTGCAGGGCTTTGGGCCCCTTCGGGCCTGGGGTCAGCTCGAACTGTACCCGGGCCCCCTCGGTGAGGCTGCGAAATCCTTCGCTCTGAATCTCCGTCTGGTGGACGAAGACGTCTTGCCCATCATCCGCCTGGATGAAGCCAAAACCCTTTGTGTCGTTGAACCACTTTACTGTGCCTTCAGGCATAATAAGACCCTTCTACTGACTGCGGGAAACCTCCGACTGGACCTAATTGAAACAACATTTGCTTCGGTAGGATCAGGACCTGACAACTCCGGGGCATACCCACTTCTGCCCATAGCATCGCCCACAAAGCCGGCCGAGTCAAGTGCATTAGCTCCCATAACCCTCCGAACACCCCCAATTAGCGCCAAGATTGCCCAAGTAGTTTTTGTTGCACTGTAATAATCGACTTTTCACGTTATTCTACTGCCGCGGCGCTGGATCGGGTCGGCTGGAACGGTCACTTTGGCGTCCAAGCCGGGGCTGCCGTCCGTCTTTGGGGGTTGGGGTTTGATTTGGTGCCGTTTTGCCTCTAGCGTACAGGTCTGCCGATGGCGCAGCCGGGGGGAATCCCCTCCCGGACCACTGGATCGGCTGGCAAGCCTCTGCCCTGGCGCAGGCGCGGCCCCGGGGGTCGGCTGGCCGTCCCTTCTCGCAGCGACAAAGGAGATTAGCATTGTGACCGAGCCCAAACCCGGCTTCCTCGCCACCATCAAGAGCTATCCAGCCACGTTCTGGGTGGCCAACACCATGGAGATCTTTGAGCGAATGGCCTGGTACGGCTGGTTCACCGTGATGGCCCTATATGTGACCGGCTCCGTCGAAACCGGCGGGTTGGGCTTTAGCACCGAGACTCGCGGCATGCTGCAGGCGGTCGTGCCCTGCATTCTCTATCTCTTGCCAGTGGTGACCGGGGCGCTGGCGGATCGATACGGCTTTAGGCGGACTTTCATCGTGGCTTACGTGATGATGATCGCCGCCTACTACCTGCTGGGGCAATTCCATTCGTTACCCGCGTTCTTCATGGCTTTTCTGTTCGTGGCGTTGGCGGCGGCCACCTTTAAGCCGGTGGTGGTCGGCACTGTGGCCAAGGTGACCAACGAAACCAATTCGGCGACCGGGTTTGGCATCTTCTACATGATGGTCAATGTGGGCGGGTTCGTGGGGCCCATCGTGGCCGGCGTCGTGCGCGGTTGGGGCTGGGAGAACGTATTCCTCGCTTGCTCGGCCTGGGCGGCGGTTAATCTGTTGATCGCGGTATTCCTGTACAAGGAACCCAAGGTGGAGGGCCTGGCCAAGGACAAGCGAACGCTCAAGAAAGTGGGCGACGACCTGGTGGAAGTGCTGGGCAACGTCCGCTTCTTCATCACCACCGGGACGGTCATCGTCGGACTTATGGTGGCCAGTGCTTTGTCCAGCATGGGCGTCTCTTGGTTTTCGTGGAAATGGTGCGGCATCATTCTGACGGGATGGGTGGTGCTGAATGTGCTCTACGACCGAATCCTGCCGGTCGACAGCGGCCGTCCACAAGAAGCCGGCCACTCCAAGGCCTACTTCCTGGCCCAACGCATGCATTGCGGCAATTGGCGCTTCGCCGTGTTTCTGTTGATCATGTCGGGCTTCTGGACCAGCTTCAACCAGATCTTCTACACCATGCCGGAGTACATCCGAGACTTCACTGACACAAGGCCAATGATTGCAATGGCCGAATCCATCTTCGGCGAGAGCGATTCGACCGACCCGAACGCGGGCATTGCCAGTGTGGTAGCGACCATCAATGAGTCAGAACGAGGGGTCATCGTCAGGTCCATCGGCAATCTGAACGAGGTCCTAGCCAGTGACGGCGCCCCGAGCCGGGCGCTATTGAAGTGCTTGTCCGAGGAGCGTGTGGACGAGTTCATCAACTTGGCTGCCGAACAAGTCCGACAGGCATACGACCAAGAGCTGCCCGAAGTCGCGGACGGTGAATCGGTCATCGCCAGCGCCCGGTCCCGCAGAATCGATCGGCTGCCTGACGCTCACGTGGCGGCTATATTCGCCGTGGCCAAACCCGCGACTGATGCCGATCCCGATCATCCCTGGGTGGATGAAGCTTTGCGTGAGACCGCTCATCACCTGATCGGCACCAAAGTGCGAGTGACACCCGCCCGACTGGAAGAGATTGTCTTGGCACACTCCGACGACGTGGAAGCAGCCACCAATCAGATCATGATCGAGTGCCGGCAAGTCAATCCTGAGTTCATCGTCAACATCGACGCCCTGGCGATTATCATATTCCAGGTGTTTATTTCGTTCCTGAT
>JBHHVM010000460.1:0-3115 GCA_046754265.1 Phycisphaerae bacterium | reverse complement strand
TGGGCGGCGTTGATGACGATATTCAGGACCACCTGATTGAATTCTCCCACCAGGCAGGACACGGGCGGCAATTCTGGATCCAATTGCAAAACCATATCAGCCACGTACTTCCACTCGTTCCGGGCCACCGTGACCGTGCTCTCGATGGCCTTGTTCAGGTCGATGGCTTCCTTTCCCTCCGCCCCTGGATGTGAGAAGTCCTTCATGGCCCGCACGATCTTGGCCACCCGCTCCACTCCTTCCAGCGATTGCTCGATAGCCTTGGGGATTTCCTCCTTGAGGGAATCGACGTCCAACTCGTCGAGGGCGGCCTGGATCTCAGCGGTACGCTGGTCCCAATCCCGCGGCCCCTGGTCCGGGTCCAAGAGACCGGCGTATCGATCCACGATCTGAATCAGGTCCTGCACACTGTCCTGAAGGAACCGTATATTGTCTCCCACGTATTGTGTGGGCGTGTTGATTTCGTGGGCAATGCCGGCAGCCAGCTGCCCGATCGATTCGAGCTTCTGGGCCTGCGCTAATTGGCCTTGGAGGATCTTCTGTTCGGTGATGTCTGCTGCAACCAGAAGAATACCGACCTCCCTTCCTCCACCGGCCCGCATGGGGTTTAACGTAATACCGAGGAACCTCTCGGTTCCATCGGGTCGCCTGAATCGCAGCTCATCGATGCGCACCGGCTGATTCTGGGCCCGGCACTCTGCCATGCTTCGGGTCAGCGCCGCCAGATCCCACTCCAAGGCCAGGTCATCAAGCGAGCGCCCCACCGCGTATTCGCTATCCACGCCGAACGTGCTCTCAGCGGCTCCGTTCCAGGCTGTGACCTTCCCGTCCAGGTCCACGCCGATCAGGATCGACGAGATAGCTTCAATCAACTGGTTGATTCGGTCGTGCGAGCGAAGCAGCTTGCGGTGCAAGGACTCCAGCTCATTCTTGGCTTGTTCGGTTCGACCCCGGGCAGCTTCCGCCTCGACGGTGGCCTGTTGGAATGCTGCGTTGGCCGATTCTATGGCCAAGGTTTGGTCCCTGGCAGCTTGCTCGGCATGCTTTCGCTCCGTAATGTCCTGCTTGACGGCCAGGAAGCGAGTAATAGCGCCGTCCTCATCTCGAATCGGGGAGATCGAAGCCGCCTCCCAATACACTTCACCGTTTTTCCTCTTGTTCTCGAACTCCCCTGTCCAGGTTTGTCCAGCGAGGATTGTGTCCCAGAGCCTCTTGTACGCCTTCCTGGGCCACTTGCCGGATTTGAGTATTCGGGGGTTCTGGCCGATGGCTTCACTGGCGGTGTAACCTGTAACTTCGGTGAACTTTGGATTGACGTATTCGATCGTTCCTTGCGTGTCGGTGATGACCACCGACGCGGGGCTTTGTTCAACGGCCACAGACAGACTACGAAGCTTCGCCTCTGCTTCCTTGCGGATGGTGATGTCTCTTATTATGCCGATGGCGTGCCACTGGCCCCTGACTCTCACCGCCGACAGCGACATTTCGATGGGGAATTCCTCTCCATTCTTCCTCAACCCAGCGAGTTCGGTGGTTTCGCCTATGGCAGCCCCATTCCCGCTCTTCTGAAACTCGGGCCAGGCCCGGTAGTGGGCTGCGTGGAATCGTTCGGGAACGACAAGCCCGACTGAGTGGAGGAATCTCCCGATGACCTCTTCTTGCGTGTATCCGAACATGGCCTCAGCAGCCTCATTCCAATAGGAGATGTTGCCGTCGGCATCCATCATGATGATGGCGTCTTGGGCCGAGCCGCAGATGCTCTTGAACTTTGCTTCGCTCTCGCGCAGCGCTTCCTCAGCCACCTTGCGCTTTGCGATTTCGGATTCGAGGTTCCGGGCGTTCTCCCGTTGGCGCATTCGGATTTGCAGAACACGCTCGCCAGCCCGCACGCGGGCCAGCAGGATTGTGGTCTGAATGGGCTTGACCATGTAGTCGTTGGCACCCATATCCAGACCAGCCGCGATCTCCTCCGGTTGGCTGTTACCGGTTATCAATATGGCATAGACCTCGTCGCCGAGCGCCGAGTCGCGAATCTTCCGGCAAAGCTCCGGACCCGCGATCTTCGGCATTTTCCAGTCGGCCAGGAGGATCACCGGCTTATGGCGCTTAACCAGGGTGAGGGCTTCTTGGCCGTCCGCGCAGGGGAAGACTTGGAACCCCGCCCTGCCGAGGAGCGTTTCCAGCATCGTCAAGGTGGCGGCATCATCGTCTGCCACAACAACCGGGAATGCTTTCATGGGCCGCACTTTCATCATCGCTACGAGCGTCGCAATCCACTCGAGGTGCGAGGACCGACCCGATCCTCAATCCTGGCACCCGCGGGCGGGCTGCAAAGGCTCTTGCCTACTCGGCTGACTGCTGATGGACGAAACGCCGGATACCGTCTCTGGAGAATCTCCAAATACGCCCGATCTTACGCCCCGGAAGTTCGCCTCGGCCGGCCATGCGGTAGACCGTTTCCCGCGAGACACGCATGAACGCCGCCACTTCCGCGACTGTCAAAATGTCCGGTGTCGTTTCCAAAAGCACTGCCAAGCCCCCCAAGGACCAAGTGAGCCGAAATCAGTTGAACATAGACAGAATCGGCCGATTGGCGCAGGCGGTTCAAGATCGAATGCACTTGCATCGCCCGCCGGGGCGCTTGGCACTCGCACCGGCCAGATTAGCGGACCTCCCCAAGGCGGGTCGCTCTTGCCCTCGGTGCCAACGGTTTGAGAATGATGCAGCGGTAGGATCGTGGAACACCAGGGCGATGCGGGCCCGGTGGGCCTGTAAAAGTTGTACAACTTGGTCAGTCCGACGAATCGTGGGGCGACCCGACCCCAAGAATCCGCTAAGCTGGTCCTATTGGTCGGCAGCGTCACCCCAACAGCGCCGCACTGGGTCGGGCCCTGATTGGCCCGCAGGAGACCTGGCATGTATGCGATATCCCCAAGGTGGCCACGCCTCGCTCTGAGTATCGCGGCGGCCACGCTGCTCCATCCGCCCGTCGTCCGGGCCCAGTCACCGCCGAGCGAGGGCCAACGCCCCATTTTCGACCCGCCGCTGAGCCCCCGGATCGCCAACTACGACATCCAGGCCACCCTCGACGATCAACTCAAGCACATCGACGGCC
>JBHHVM010000459.1:0-3122 GCA_046754265.1 Phycisphaerae bacterium | reverse complement strand
ATGCCGATCGTGTTGGGATAGGTCAGCATCAACGCAGCCGTGTCGTCGTCCACGGCCGCCCGGAGAGCGTCCAGGTCCAGGCAGCCGTTGCCCCGCGAAGGTATCTTGGTGTGGCTCATCCGGCACAGCGTGCAACTGGCGGGGTTGGTGCCGTGGGCGCTGTCCGGGGCCAGGACCTTGGTGCGCCGCCGGCCCCGGTCGCGGTGGTAAGCATCGATAACCATCAGCCCGGTCATTTCGCCGTGGGCACCAGCCGCCGGTTGCAGGCAGACCTCCGCCAGCCCGGCAATGTCCGCCAGGTCCAGCCGCAGACGGTAGAGCAATTCGAGCATGCCCTGCACGTCGGCGTCATCCTGATAGGGGTGCAACTCACCCAACCCGGGCAGGGCAGCCGCCCGCTCGTTGATCCGGGGATTGTACTTCATCGTGCAACTGCCCAGCGGATAGAAATTCTCGTCGATGCTGAAACACCGATGGGCCAGCCGGGTGTAATGCCGGACCAGCTCCAATTCGCCGATCTCCGGCAGCGGTGGAGTCGCCTCAGCCAGCGCGCTGCCCAGGGCTTGGCGGCGGTCCACCGCGGGAACGTCCAACGGCGGCAGCGACACCGCGCTGGCACCGGGTACGCTTTTGTCGAAGAGCAGGTCCGGGCCTTGCTGAAACGCCGTGCCGGTTGGGTTGGAGGCATCGGTCATGGGTTACGCCGTCTTAAGGGCTTCGATGAGTTGATCGATCTGAGCCTTGCTGCGTTTTTCGGTGACCGCCACGGTGAAGCAGTCGGCCAGCGGCTCAAACCAGCGCCCCAACGGCACACCCGCCAGGATACCCCGGTCGCGGCAATGGGACAGCACGCCCGACACGTTGCGCTGGGTCTTGACGGTGAACTCTTTGAAGAACGGCTGATCGAAGCGCAATTCGTACCCGTCCAATCCGGCAATTAGCCCAGCCGCGTAGTGGGCCTTGTCCAAACAATGCCCCGCCACCGTGGCCATGCCCTGCTTGCCCATGGCCGACAGGTACACCGCCACACGCAACGCCATGAGACCCTGGTTGGTGCAGATATTGCTGGTGGCCCGCTCTCGGCGAATGTGTTGCTCGCGAGTCTGCAGGGCCAGGCAAAACGATTGACTACCCTTGGCATCGCGCCCCCGCCCCACGACTCGGCCCGGCATCTTGCGCAGCCATTTTTCGCCACAGGCCATGAGACCCACGTAGGGCCCTCCGTAGGACAACGGGATGCCCAAGGCCTGTCCCTCAGCCACCGCGATGTCAGCCCCCCAGTCGCCGGGGCGCTTGATCAGGCCGCAGGCCAGCGGGTCGGTACAGCCAATAACCACAGCCCCCGCCTGGTGGGCGATCTGCGCAATCCGATCGGCCGGTTCCAGGCACCCGAAAAAGTTCGGCGTCTGCACCACCACAGCCGCGGTCTGTTCGTCCACCGCCTGAGCCAATGCATCAAGATCAGTAACGCCGTCCGTCAAGGGCAGGGCGATACACTGGAAATCGGCCGGGCGGGCATAAGTCGCCAACACCGCAGACGTATCGGGATGCACCGCCCCGCAAACCAGCACCCGCCGCTTGCGCGACGCCTGGGTGACCATCAACACAGCCTCTGCCACGGCACTGGCCTGCTCGTACAACGAGGCATTGGCCACGTCCATGCCAAGCAGTTGGCACACCATGGTTTGGAATTCGTAAAAGGCTTGCAGCGACCCTTGGGACGCCTCAGCCTGGTAGGGTGTATAAGCCGTCAGAAACTCGCCCTTCATGGCCAAGTGATCGACCAGCGTGGGGATGAAGTGGTCGTAGGCCCCGCCGCCCAGAAAACAGACCAGCTCGTCGCAAGCATTGTTTGCCCCCGCCAGTTCGGTCAGGTCGGCCAGCACCTCGGGCTCGCTTCGGCCCGGCGGGATGTTCAGCGGTTGATCCAGCCGATGGGCACTGGAAATGGGCGCGAAAAGCTCGCCCACAACCGAAACCCCGAGGGTCTCCAACATGCTTCGCCGATCTTGCTCGGTCAGTTGGGTGTACTTCATCGAAGGCGCGGTCTCACGTCGGACGGCTCGCTCAGCGGGTCGAGCTTGAAAACTTTGGTTTCCAGAGCGCGATTGTACTGGGTCCAGTGGCTCTTGGGATCACCGTCGCGCTCGATGGCCGCCAGCATCTGATGCACCTTGGCATCCAGGTTGTCCAGGTGGTGGATGGCGATAGCCTCGGGCGTCGCGGGAATCCGGGCAGCCCCGAACTCCAACCTGCCGTGATGGGCCAGCACCAAGTGTTGCAACGCCGTCTTGATGAGCGTGGGGAAGGGCTTGCCCAATGCCTTCCCAGCCGCAGCCGCCTTGAACTCGATCCACACAGCCCCCAACGCCACATGCCCGACCAGTTGCCCCGTGTCGGTGTAGCCGAAGTTGGTGTCGTACTTGAGCTCAGCCGTCTTGGCCAGGTCGTGCAGAAAAATGCCCGCCAGCACCAGGTCCAGCGAGACCTTGGGATACCGCGGAATCACCACCAGCCCCAGCTCCAGCACCGCCAACGTATGCTCCAGCAGGCCGCCGACGTAGGCGTGGTGCAGTTGCGAAGCCGCCGGGGCGGTCTTGAACCGCCGGACCAGTTCTTCATCAGCCAGGAATTGCTGGATGATAGCCGTCACATAGGGGTTCTTGATACCTCCCAGAATTTCCCGGACCCGGCCCCACATAGCCTCGATGTCGCCGCCGGTCCGCGGCAAAAAGTCCGACAGGTCCAAGGCGTCCGGGTCATCGACCGGGCGCATGGCATCGATGATGAATTGCATCGAGCCCTTGTAGCTCTCAGCCCGCCCCTTGACGTGCAAAAAGCCGCCCTCCGGCATCGTGTCATACATGGCCTGCGACGCCTGCCAGATACGGGCCGGCACCTGGCCGGTGCGATCGGTCAGAATGGCGTGAATGTACAACGAGCCCTGCGACGTGGTTCGCAGATCCTTCGAGGCAATCAAAAAAACCTGGTCCTCGACCCGTTCGCCGGGTTTGAGGTCTTCAATGAATCTACGGGCCATGGTCGGTCGCCGGGGGTCGCACGGACATACGGCAAAACCGCGATTCTAGCGCCCCGCCCCGCCCCACGCAACCAGCCCCACC
>JBHHVM010000458.1:0-3122 GCA_046754265.1 Phycisphaerae bacterium | reverse complement strand
TTGCCTTGTTGCCTCGTTGCCTCGTTGCCTTTTTGCCTCGTTGCCTTCCTAACCCATGAAAATCCACAAGGACCACCAGCGATTTCGTCAGATCATCAAAGGCAAGATCAGGGACGATCTGCGCAAGTTTTTGACTCGGGGCGAGTTGCTTGGGCGGGAGGGCAAACGGGCCATCAGCATTCCCGTTCACGGCATCGACACGCCGCACTTCCGGTACGGCGACAACAGTGACGCCGGCGTGGGGGCCGGCGACGGCAAGCCGGGCGACACGGTGGACGGCGATGCCGGCGGCCTGGGTCCCGGTGGGACGCAGCAGGGCCGACACATCATGGAGGTGGAAGTCAGCCTCGACGAACTGGCTGACATTCTTGGCGAGGAATTGCAGCTGCCGCGGATCAAACCCCGAGGCAAGCACCGCATCACCACCGAGCGCGATCGGTATAGCGGCATTCGCCAGGCTGGGCCCGAATCGTTGCGGCATTTTCGGCGGACGTTTCGGCGGGCCCTGCGCAGGCACATCATTGCCGGCACCTACAACCCGGACAACCCCCGCATTATTTTCGAACGCCGCGACAAAGTCTATCGAAGCTGGAAGACGGTTCGCAAGCCGCAGTCCAACGCGGTCATCCTCTACATGATGGACGTCTCCGGCTCGATGGGCGACGAGCAGAAAGAGCTGGTCCGCCTGGAGGCCTTCTGGATCGACGCCTGGCTGCGGCGCAACTACGAGGGCATCGAGTCGCGCTACGTCGTCCACGACGTTCGGGCGGCCGAGGTCGATCGCGAAACCTTCTACCACCTCCGCGAAGACGGCGGCACGCGCATCAGCAGCGCCTTTCGTTGTGCCCGCGACCTGCTGGAGAATCATTACCCCCCCGACGACTGGAACATCTATCTATTCCACTTTTCCGACGGGGACAACAGCTCCGAAGCCGATTCCCGAGAATGCTGTAACCTGCTCACCGAACATCTGCTGCCCCAATGCAACATGTTCGGCTACTGCCAGGTGGCCAGCGCCTATGGCAGCGGCAATTTCATCAACGTGTTGCACGAACACCTGGCGGATCAGGAGAATATGATCACCAGCCGGGTCAACAACAAGGACGACATCTACGACAGCATCAAGGTCTTCTTCACCAAGGGCCAATAGGGAAACCCGACGTCATGGCTGATTCGCTCTCTCAGCATATCACTGAATGGGCCGAACGCATTGCCGAGTATGCCCGCGCTGAAGGGCTGGACTTTTACGATACGCTCTTTGAGATCCTCGACGCCGAGGGCGTCAACCAGGTGGCAGCCTACGGTGGCTTTCCGCAGCGCTATCCGCACTGGCGCTTCGGCATGGAGTACGAGCGACTACGCAAGCAGCATACCTATGGGCTGGGCAAGATTTACGAGATGGTCATCAACAACGACCCCTGCTACGCCTACCTGCTTCGAGACAACATGCTGGTGGACCAAAAGACGGTCATCGCCCACGTCTATGCCCACTGCGACTTCTTCAAGAACAACACCTGGTTCAGCCAGACCAATCGCAAAATGATGGACGAAATGGCCAACCACGCCACGCGCATTCGGCGGTACATCGAGCGCTTCGGCCTGGACGAGGTGGAACAGTTCATCGACACCTGTTTATCATTGGAAAACCTGATCGACCCGCACTCCCAGTTCATGCGCCGGGGGCCCAGCAGGTCCCAACAGGACGGTCCACGGCGGGTCCGCCCCGACAAAGAGCAAGCCACGCGCTACCCCGCCAAGCGTTACATGGAGCGCTACATAAACCCGGCCGATCAAATGGCGGACGAGGAGCAGCGCTTACACGAAGCCGCCCTGGAAAACTCGGGAAAACTGCCGCCTTCCCCGCTGCGAGACGTGCTGCTGTTCCTGTTGGAATTCGCCCCGTTGGAGGATTGGCAGGCCGACGTGCTGAGCATCATCCGCAAGGAAGCCTACTATTTTGCGCCGCAGGGCCAGACCAAAATCATGAATGAAGGGTGGGCCAGCTACTGGCACTCCACCATCATGACCAACTATTGCCTGGCCGACAGCGAGCTGATTACCTATTGCGAACATCATTCCGGGACGCTGGCCACGTCTCCGGGGCGTTTGAACCCCTACAAGCTGGGCATCGAGCTATTCCGCGATATCGAGCACCGCTGGAACACAGGCCGCTTCGGCCTGGAGTACGATCGGTGCGAGAATATGGAGGAGCGACGCAACTGGGGCCAGGGCCAGGGGCCCAAGGATCGGGTGGTGGGCCGGGGTTCGCCGGGGCGAGAAAAGATCTTCGACGTGCGCCGCATCCATAACGACGTGACCTTCCTGGATGAGTTTTTGACGCCCGAATTCGTGGACGACCAGAAGTTGTACCACTATCGCTTTGACCCCACCACCGGGCGGATGGTGGTGGTCAACCGCGACTTTGACCGCATCAAACAACAGATGCTGTTCATGCTGACCAATCATGCCCAGCCCTACATCTACGTGCTGGACGGCAACTACCGCAACCGGGGCGAACTGTATCTGGGGCAACGTTACATGGGCGTGGACCTGGACATCAAGTACGCCACCGAGACGCTCAAGGCATTGCACGCCATCTGGGGCCGACCGGTGCATCTCAACGCGGTGATCGACGAAAGCCCCATCTTGTTTTCGTACGACGGAGAGCAGTCCACCCAGCAGCAAATCGACGAATCCCTCGAGCCCCCTGCCACCGCCATCGACGGCAACCCCGCCCCCAAGCCCAACGCCGTCGGTTTCTAACCGAACGCCCGGCCAAAAGGCCACAGAATCACCGGTCAAAAACCGGTGCCACACGTACCGGCCCGCGCCCAAGCCCAGCCGGCAGTGCCGGGGCCGGAAGGTCCTGTCGCGGGCCCGCTCCCGGCGCGCCGGGACCACGGCCCTGGCAGGGTTCGGCCAACGACATATGTATGGCATTGTCGGGAATATTTCCCGACCCATCCCCCGACAATTCTCTAGGTTTCCCGGCCCCCGGATGTTAATATGGGACCTGAAGTCGGGCTCGGGCCCGTTTCTACCGGGCCGTTCCGTCACCGGAAGGGCACACATCATGCCGAATCCACGACCGCATTGGGGGGGGGGCAGCTTTCTGTCTAACT
>JBHHVM010000457.1:0-3139 GCA_046754265.1 Phycisphaerae bacterium | reverse complement strand
CAATCGGGCGATCCAATCGGGATAGAACTTGTCATCCCGACGATACAGGCTTCGCAACCGGTCATGCTCGGGCAAGGCTTGGCCCAGATGACGCGATGACTCGGTGTAAGGCATGTGACCGGTCTGATCCAGGACCGAGAAGGGGTTGGCGGTGAACAGTTCCCACAGGCCGCCCAGTTGCACGATGTCGCGGTCGGTTCGCACGTCCCAGGAGATGATCGCCGCCATGGCCTGGAAGATGGGGTCGGTGATGTAGCCGTGATTGTCCACCGGCAGGGCGATCACCGTCTTTTCGAGGATCTGGTCAGCCCAGATCACTCCGAAGGTGAACGTCTCGCTGGAGGCATATTTGCCCTTCATCACGTCGATGAGCCGATTGGACTCGAAGGGAAAGTAGCCGTGGACGGTCAGGAACTTCTCGCGGAACGCCTCCGACTTGAACAGCACCGCCAACTCAGCCGTGGTGTGCGAGGAGGTGTTGGAAAAGATGGCTGCGATTCGGTCCGCGTCGATGGTGCGCTCGAGGGTCTCGAAGATTTTGGCCTTGATCTCGCTGCATTCGGTGGCCACTTCCCAGATGATGTCCGCCCGGGTCAGGTCGGCGTAATCGCGCGTATAGGTCGTTCGGCCGCCAAGGGCGTCGGCGTCCTCGGGCCGGATTTGGCCGTCTTTGGCCAGTTGGGTCCACATGGCGTCCAGCCGGGTCTTGGCACGGTCCAGCGCGTCTGCCTGGACGTCCAGCAGCACAACCCTGTAATCGGTTTTCCGCAGCAGATCGACGGCGATGCCGCAACCCATGGTGCCCGCGCCGATGATGGCCACGCATTCCACCGCGTTGACCCGATTCACGGCCGACTCGATCGACTTGTCGCCAAATGCAAATGCCCGTCTCATGGATGTTCCCTCGGTGCTTCGTCTTGAGCCGCTACCCTTTGGTAGAATCTCGAACGACGACGGCCACGCCTTGTCCTCCACCTATGCAGGCCGACGCGCAGCCATAGCGCACGTCGCGCCGCTCCATTTCATATCTCAGGTCCACCAACAGCCGGGCGCCGGTTGCGGCCAGCGGATGACCGATGGCGATGGCCCCACCGTTGACGTTGGTGATGGCCCGATCCAGGTTCAATTCTTTTTCCACCCCGAGGTACTGGGCGGCGAAGGCTTCGTTGATTTCCCACAGACCGACGTCCTGGTATTGGATGCCCGCCCGGGCCAGGGCCTGTTGAACGGCCGGCACCGGACCTTGGCCCATGATCTTGGGGTCCACACCACAGATGCCGTAGCCGGCGATTTCGTACCGGACGTCCAGGCCCAGCTTCTGAGCCTCGGCCCGGTCGGCCAGCAACAGCGCCGCCCCTCCGTCACTGATCTCGCTGGCGTTGCCCGGCGAAACTAAACCGTTTGGAGTCATTCCCCGGAGTTTTTCCAACACCTCCAGCGAAGTTGCCCGCACGCATTCATCGCGGGCCAGGTGGATGGGCCGACCCGACGGGTCGTGTGTGTCCAGCGGAAACATGCCGCGGAGAGCGTCGCCGCCGTTGAGGTGACTCTCTCGATAGGCCGCCCGGGCCCGGCTGTGCGATAAGTCCGCGAACTCGTCGCAGGCCCGGCGGGTGATGCCCAGGCGCGAGCCGTATTCGTCGGCGGTCAGCATCATGCTCGTCCCGGCCAAGTCGTGGTTGAGCGAGGCCAGCATGGTGTCTTCCACGTCGCCGCCCTCGGCAAACTCCCAAAAGTTTGCCCGACTCCTCGGCCCGCGACAGATGCGCGGGGCCCGCGACATGGTCTCAGCCCCGAAACAAAGCACCACCTTGGCGTCGTCGACTCGATCCGGCAGGGCGATCAGCCCGAAGGCGGTAACGGCTGTCTGCAACCCCGACCCGCAGATGCGCTGCACCAACAGGGCTGGGGTCTTGACGTCCAGGTGACACCGCAAGGCCACGTTTCGCGGGAAGTAAATGTCCTGCAGGCCCGGTGCGGTGAACTGATAGACGTTGGCTCCAATGGCTGCGTCGATCCGTTCGCGGGCTATGCCGCAACGGCGGATCACTTCTTCACAGGCCAGGACCGCCAGGTCTTCGGCGGCCAGGTCCGCCAGCGTCCCGCACTTGACGCCCACCGGGGTGCGGGCAGCCCCGGCGATGACCACCTTTGGATATTCGTCAGTTCGTGCCGGCATAGGATTCCTGTAGTTTCACGTTGGGGACCTCGATCACGTCTTGCGAAGGACGGGCCAGGTACAGTCCGTCCAACTTGTCCTTGTGGTTGGCAGCCACCGCCTTGCGCACCAGCTTGCCCGACGGCGTTAACTCGCCACGCTCCAGGGAAGGCGCCTCGTCGGCCAGGACCGCGCGGCGGACGCGGTGATACTTGACCTCGATCCTGGGGTTGAGCCGTTGCAGTTCCGACGCGAAGAGCTGCCGGACTTTTGGATGGTCGATGAGGTCTTCGGTGTCCAGGCCTTGTTCCCGGGCCCATTCGCCAAGCCGGGAAAAGTCGGGAACGATCAGGGCGGCTACGAAATCCTCAGCGCTGCCCACCACCATGGCCCCACCGATGTAGGGCGACTCATTGACCAGCAGGTTTTCGATGCGCTGCGGATGGACTTTTTCGCCGGTGGTCAGTTTGAAAGCCCCGTCGCGCCGGCCGAAGATGCGCAGCCCGTCGGGTGTGAACTCGCCGAGGTCGCCGCTGTGGAACCAGCCGTCTTTGTCCAGAACGTGGGCGGTGCCTTCTTCGTCGTCCAGATATCCCAACATGACGTTGGGCCCTTTGACCAGGATTTCCTGATCGCCGTCGATGCGGATGGTCACGCCGGGAATCGGAATCCCGACGTAGCCGCTGCGCCAGGTGCTGTCTTTGGCCCGTAGGGTCACGCTGGGCGAGGTTTCGGTCAGGCCCCAGCCCTCGAGCACGGGGATGTTGCGCCCGCTGTAGCCGGCTTCGACGTGGGCCGGCAACGAGGCGCCGGCCGTGAAGACGAATCGCAATCGACCGCCGAACACGACCTCGGCCGCCGCCGAGTCTTCGCGGCACCGGGTGATCAACAGGTCGTGAACCCGCGGCACGCTGAAAAACAATGACGGGTCGTAGGCCTTCCAGTTTTCAAGCAAGCGGTCCAGATTTCGCCCGCGGGAAT
>JBHHVM010000456.1:0-3160 GCA_046754265.1 Phycisphaerae bacterium | reverse complement strand
GTGCCACACGGACATGGCTTCACCGGTTGAAAACCGGTGCCACACGGACATGGCTACACCGGTTGGAGACCGGTGCCACATAGATGTTGACAACCGGGGCCATGTGGATATGGCTTCACCGGCTGTCGTGGAAACCGGCGACGACTACGGGCGGACTCATCCGGCCCGTCCCATCGCGGACGTTGGGCGCTGGGACCATCAACCTCGGCCTCGTCGTTCGTTTAGCAGCGACGTGTCGTGGACGCTCTTGTTCTTCACCGACCCGCCGACGCTGATCGCGTTCTTTGCGATCTGGGCGGCTTTGGTTGTGGGGCCGGTGATCCCCTTCGTGTCTATCCTGGTGACTTTCTGGTACTGCGCCTTTCGGTTCGAGCTGGTGCGGATGGCGGCTGCGGGCGAAGAGGGGCTGCCCTCGGTGGGCTGGAGCCAGATTTTCGACGATCTGATTATGCCCGCCCTGTACTGGACGGCCAGTTGGATGTTCGTCCTGATTCCAGCCGGTCTGTACGTGATCGTGGGCCTCAAGGGCGGCTGGGTTTCGTGGAATGATGTGTCCACCGCCATGTTGCAAGGGACTTCGGGATTGCTGGGCGGGTTGAACGGCGTGTCCGGGGGGTTCGCAGCCCTGGTCTATCTGGGCATATTCTTTTGGCCCATCGCGGTGCTTTGCCTGGCCTTGGGCGGGGCGACGACGCTGTATCGCGTGGACCTGATCTTCAAGACGGTCATCGGGACGTTCTCGGGGTACGCCCTGACCGTGGGGATCGTGTTTGGCGTGACGCTACTGGGTCAATTCCTGGGCAACCTGGTCGGGAGCAGCGCAGCCGGCACGGCGCCGGCGTCGACCGGGCCCCTGGGTTTGGGAATCGGAGGGGCAGGCAGTATGCTGAATCTGATAGGCAGGGCCCTGTCCAGCCGGGTGCTGGTCATCGGGGTAACCCTCTATGCCGAAATCGTGGCCATGAGGGTCATCGGGCTGTATTACCATCACCATAAGAGGGGATTCGCCTGGTCGTGGGGGTAGGGAAAATCCCGATGGAGCCCTTGATCCGCACCTTGTGCGTCCGAATAATCAGCCGCAGAGCCCCCGCCTGTATGGCGCCGGCGGTGCGGCCAAAACGACCGTAATCAGGATGGATCAAAGCAGGAGATCGGCCATGCAAAGAGTGTTTTCGGGGCGGGCGTGTGGGCTGGTCGCAGCGGGGGTGTTGGCTGCGGCTTGTGGCATCTGTCGGGCCCAGGACACCGCTGCCGATACGCTGCTGCGTGACGCGGTGGCCGATCGTCAGGGCCATGTCAGCCCAGCCGAGAAGGCCATGCAATTGTACGAGGCGGGCCGATATGAAGACGCCATCGTCTGGTTCGACCGGGCCTTGCAAGATGAACCGCTCAACGAGCAACTGGTCGCAGCCCGGCTGATTGCACGACGTGAGGTGGGCGTCCTGTCCGAAGATGAAGAGCGGTTGCTGGCCCTGGTCAATGAGCAGCGGGCCGTCGAAGTCGAGTTGATCGTGCGGGCTGTTCATCTGCGAAGCTTGCAGGCTGAAGCCATGTTGATCCAGGGCCGAAATGCCGACGCCCTTGCGGTGGTGGACGAGTTGATCGAGAAGGTGAACCGTCTTCCCAAAGGTGTGAACCGTGACGGACTGCTGGGCGGGCTGCGTGAATTGGCGGATCGGGCGACGGGGCGGCATAGCGCCCGGGATCGCCTGCACACTCCAAGGCGATATGTGCCGGGCCGAGGCGGACCTTCGGTGGCTGAGTCGGTCGCTCGCGACGCCGAGCGGCTGATCGAAGAGGGCGACGTCCGAAGGGGCTACAAATCCGACGAGGCCCGAACCCTGGTAGAGGCTGGACGCAGCCGCAGGATTCCGGCAGGCCTGTTGACCTACCCGGCCAACTGGCCCGAAATCACCGAGCGTCGCAAGGAGTATGCCGACGGCACGATCTACAAAGGTAAGCCGTTTCGCGACGCCGACGGACAGATGCGCTACACGGCCGTCTACGACTTGCGCGAGTTGATGATGCAAGTCCCCGATTTTACCGACGCCCCGGAAACGGACCTGGAAGTGGTGATCCGCAACCTGGGTGACCGCTATTGGCTGCAACAGCGCAGTGAAATCTACGGCGGTTATGCCGACGATCTGGCGGCTGGGGTTCCGTTGCTCAATTTTTTCGGGGGGGTGGACGAATCGAGCATTCCACCGTCGCCCTATGCGGCCGACAAGCGTTACCAAGAGATCATGGGCATCATCCGCGAAGTTCTAGGGACCGGCTCTGACGCGGCTGCGGCGAACAATTGACCGATTGGCAGTGGACCGACTGGTGGGCCGGGGAGGCCTCGGAGCTACGCATGGTTGCGTCTCGTCGTGGACGATCCGCCTTCACGCTCATTGAGTTGCTGGTGGTCATCAGCATCATCGCGTTGCTGCTGGCCATTTTGGTTCCGAGTCTGTCGGGTGCCCGTCGCCAGGCCCGCCAAGCCAAGTGCCTGGCCAACCTTTCGCAGTTGGGCAAAGCCGTTCTCATCTATTCCGACCAGTATTCCGGCTACGTCCCGCAGACTTTTGGCGGGCCGGTCCCCTGGAACGCGGATCGCGGCGCGTTGTTTCAGATCACCATCGCCTCCGGTGTGATTAACAAAGACAAACGACCGCCGGACATCCTGGTCTGTCCCGATGCCAAGCCGCGCGGTGCGGTTAGCTATGCGCTCAATGCCGTGGTGTTCGGGTACAAGGATCAGGACATCGATCCGACCCAGGCGGCGCTGGTGGACGTGCCTCCGGTGAAGCTGTCGGGGGTCCGCACCCCCTCGAAGGTGATTACGCTTTACGACGTGTCGCCGACGTCATTGGCCAGGGTCTGGGGGGGCGTCCCGGTGAACAACGACGAGGCGGACATCTCCGATCAGTTCACCGCCAAGGGCATGGCCACCGCCTCGCACGGCCCGATCATCCAGAACAACGAGGCCGGCTTCATGTGGATGAAATCGCTGGCCGATCCACCGGTCGAAGCCATTCCGCCGCACGGGACATCCCACAGCGTACTTTTCATCGACACGCACGCCGGCCGCTTCGAACGTTGGGATCCGATCCACATGACCCGCCTAACAGGCAAAGAGCCCAACGACACCAAACTGCATTGATCGGCCGGGCGGCAC
>JBHHVM010000455.1:0-3166 GCA_046754265.1 Phycisphaerae bacterium | reverse complement strand
GCTCATCGCCCCACTGAGTCCAGCCCTTACGAGCGTGCCGTGAGAAGAGTTCGAGATAGGGTTGTCGGAGAGCCTATTTCGGCAACGCGGGGTGCGGGCCGCTACTCGGGTCGAATGCCGGTGGATTGCGTCAGGCCGGTGAAGCGGCGCGAGCCCAGGGCCAGGCGGGGCAGACCCTCCGGCCAGGCGCTGATGGAGACCCCGAAATCGTCGTCGGCTTCGTTGAGGTCCATGGTCAAGCCGGCGTACCAGCGGGGGAATTTTCGGATGAACCCGATGGTGAACTCCTGGGTTTGGCCTCTTTGCAGGTCGAAGGTCTCACGGAAGGCGATGGTGTGTTTTTCGGTGAGGCGATAGTTGGCTCCCAGGGCCAGGAGATTCGAATCGGTCTCGCGGATGAAGCGATAGCCAACGATATACCCCAACCGGGGATCGCGTTCGACGACCATGGACAGGTCAAAGATGTCCAACTCGCCGTCGTTGAGATCGACGTTAGCTTCGGAAATCAAGGCGGTCGAATCGTTGATGCGCCAGTTGAAAGCGCTGTTGAGGTAGTTCTGGCTGATGCTGTTTTCGGGTCTGGAATACGATGCAAAGCCATTGGTGAATTCGGCGCTCTGGGCGTCGTTGAAGAACCCCAGTTCGACGTCCCAGGAAACCACGTCGACCGCACGCTTACGGCCCGGCGCCCCGCGGTGGGTTTGCCAGCGCTGCCGCAGCCCCAGGGTCACGCCGTCCGTCTCGTCGATGTCGTCGACGTTTTCGGTAAAGGGGTAAAGTTCGTCGGAATCGATGTTGGAGCCAGCCACCCAGGCGGTGATGTCGGGTTTGATAATGTGGCGGATTCCATCGACATCCAGCAAGCGGCTTTGCACGTCGGAATACGCCCGCGACAGGTACATCCCCGCCCGAACACCAAGCGTGCCGAAGGCCCGTTGCAGGCCTCCGCTTGCTGGCGAATCGTCCCAGGCCGACCCGCGAACCGAAGCAAACGGCACGATTTTCACCGGGCCCAGCGTGAACGGAAACTCAACCTCCTGCCGGGAATCGACGCGAGCCACGGTGCCCGAATCGTCGCGCTGCGACTTGGCCCCCAGGAATAGCTTCTCGCCGATCTCGCGTTCGCCAACGCGGTAGCGCACAAACCCAGCCCGGTTTTCGCTGTAGAAGGTGGCCACCTCGCCCAGGGATTCGCCCAGGACGCGGAAGGTCAAGTCGGGCAGGTGTTCGGTCTGGTCCAGCCAATCGATAATGCGCCACTGGGCCAAGGCGGTAAAGGCCCAGGTGTCCTGCTGCTTCTTGAGGAACAGGAGCGTCTCCTGCTCTTTGCCCTGCTCGAACTCGTTCTCGAAATACTCCTGCAGAAACCCGCGGTCGGTGATGTGAGAGAACTCAGCCGTCAGTTGCCAGCCATTGGGCAGGTATTGGCGGTGACGCCAGGTGGTTCGCCCGCGCTTGGAGTTGGGGGGGTTCTCATCCCGGAACCGGCCCAACGTGTCGTTGCCCCCGTCGTTGATATAGTAGCCGCGAAACAGGCCGAAATAGGTGTCGCGCTTGTAGTCCACGTCCAGCCCCACAGCCGGGCCACGATCAGACAGGTAATCCAGCCGCAACGTCGCCTCGAACCCGATCGGCGTGGACAGCCCCAGGAGGTTGAACAGTTGCCACTGCGTTTCGACCGTCGTTCCGAACTTGTTCCCGAAACCGATGCGGACTCCCCGCAGTATGGATTCGCTCTGTTTGAATTCACCCTTGGAGTAGGGCCAATAGAGAATAGGAAAACCATTAAGCCGAAAGGTCGTGTCCCGCATGACGTAACTGCCGGCGCTCAGGCCGAACGTCTGGCCGTCCGGGGATCGCGCGGTGCGATCGGTGAACCTGACTTCGCCGGCGCCGATGGAAAAGTGCGGCGAATAAAACTCGCTGGTGCTGATCTTGGCGTTCCAGGCGGCATACTGCGTGGCTGAGAGTTGCCGCACCTGCTCGGCCCGAACGTAGATGGGCACGCCGCGTTTCGGTTCGATCACCCGGGCTACCGCGTCGAGAATCAGGGCTTTGTTGTTGGCCAGGTCGTAGTACAACTGCGGTGAACGGATCATCCGCTCGCCGCGTGTCAGCACCACGTCGCCCTCCAGGTAGATGCCCTCGACCTGCGAAGCCCCGCCGCCTATGTCCAACTCCACCGCCGGCAACGCGCCGATGGCCGAGGATCGACCTTTCTCGGTCAGGTCCCGCGGCGGTTGCTGGACGGCCGGGGTGTCCTCGGCTTGGGCCTGCTCATCCGCGGGTTTCATGAAGATGACAGCCGCATCGGCCCGGAGTTCCAACGCCGGGCCGCCGGGCTGTTCGGAGCCCTGAAAGACGTAAACGTTGCCGATGGCGGAGACCACCTGGCGACCTTCGATGTCACCAGCCTCGAGTCGATCGGCCTGATAGGACACCGCCGGTCGGATTCTCGGGGTCATGGCCCCGCGGGCCGACCGAAGGTCGATCACCTGCATGGCTGGCTCGACATCCACGTCGCCAGGTTGGGCGGCGGCGACCACGCGGCGAACCTCAGCTGCGTCTCGATAAACGCCGCTGTCAGCCGTTGATGCCCGGGCCACGTCGTCGGCCCCCAAAGTGACCTGGCCCGCACTGTTGAGAATCACGAACAACATCGGACCGCTGGTCAGAGTACCAGCCGGTTCGGTGGCTTGGGCGTCGCGGCGGAGGTAAATCTCGAAGTGCCGATAGCCGGTGTCGTTCCACGATCGGCCGGTCAGGAAGATGACGGCTTCGCGGGCGGAAAGATAGCGTCGCTGGGCCAGGTGTAGCTCGAACTCGCCCATCACGTGGATGACATCGGCGCCATCCTCAGCCTTGAAGAGATACAGGCGGGTACCGAAAACCTCGACGTCGCCATGGCTGATCCCGGTGGGCAACAGGGGCTCTTCCACCACGTCCCCCAAGGGGGTCAGCGCCTGGCCGGCAGCCATCGCAGGCCAGCCCGCCAGGGCAGCCCACAGCACAATCCACAGCCTGTCCCTGATGATGGACGTGAACCTAACTCCTGGTCGAATAGAGACTTCCGCGCCTTTTGGCCCCGAGCGGACCCAAACAGACCCCCGAGTATAGGTGGCCCGGGGCGGGTGTCAACGGGTGGGAATGATGCCCCAACAGCACT
>JBHHVM010000454.1:0-3170 GCA_046754265.1 Phycisphaerae bacterium | reverse complement strand
AATAGAGCACTCCCGGTCTCATTTAGGCTACCGGCTGCCCGGTCGGCGTCGGCGCGGTCACTCCGACGTATCGTGCAGGTTTGGGGCAATTCCCGCCGCAGCCGCCAGGTTCAGGGGGAACGCATTGCCCAGGCCTGTGTGGCAGCGCAGGCAGATAAAGTCCAACGTGATGGCTGCCCGGCCCTGTTCATCTGTGGGCCACACGCCGTCCTCCGCGCCGAGGACGTCGGTAAGCCCCACCGGTTCGGTATTGATCCACATCACGTGCGTTCGCGTGTCACCGATCCGACCCCCGTTGCCGTTGGTTCGTTCCTGCGTCGCGCTGATCGCCGTTTTGCTGGCCAGGGACATATGGCAACTCGTGCAGGCCAAAGCCTCGGTATAGTCGCCTTGCGTAAATACCTTGCCCTCGTGCGAAGCCAGGTCCCGTTCTTGGTGACAGGTCTGGCACTCGTTGCGAATGGCCCGCTCTCGGTCGTAGGTCACCGAACGGTGCGGGTCGTGACAGACGGTGCAATTGAAATCGGCATGGGGACTGGCTTGCACTTCAGCAAATTGCTGGTTGCCCAGCAAAAAACCCTCCTCGACCAGGATCTGCTCGGGCGGATCCCCCTGAGAATGGCACGTGCCGCAGAGCTTGGCCGAGCTGTCCACGGTGATGTTGCCCTGCTCGGGCGCCGGAATATGCCGGCTGCCCGGGCCGTGGCATGCCTCGCAGCCCACTCGGCCCTCCGCCCACGTGCCGCCGATGCCCGGACGGTTGCCTTGCCGTCGGCCTCCGTTGTCCTCGAACCTCTCAGCCCCGGTGGTGTGGCAGACAAAACACTCAAACGGCTGGCCTGTGACCTGGTCCTGCTCGAAAGGTGCCCATCCCGCCGGCGTGCCCGTCACCGGATGGGCCCGGTTGTACTGCACGTAGTCGCCCGTCGAGTCATCGACCAACAGATTCCCGCCGCTGTCCACCGCATTGGCCGCCTTGGTGTATCCGCCGATGAGAAAACTGATGTCTTCCCACTCCAATCCATCGGGTGGCTCGATAGACTGGGAAGGTTGGGCAATTTCGGGGAAATCGGGGGGTTCGCCCTGGATGGCGGTCAAGGCGTGGGCATGCCCGTGGAGGGCATAGGTTTCCCCCACCTCGGCGTGGCAGGAAGAGCAGGTTGTCGCCCCCAGAAACACGGCTGGGCCGATGGGGCGGGGCTGGAAGGATGGGTCGTCGCTGTTGGTGCCGCACCCGCTTAGCCACCAGACCAGCGGCGCACTCAGCCCCATGATTCGTCCAGCCCACCTGGGTATCCGCATTGCTGGCAGCAGGTCCTTTGCCACAGACTCGGTTGTTTCCGATCAGTTTTGACGCCCTGCGGACCGCCTTGGGCACACGGTTTGCTTGCACCCCTGTAACACGCAGGGGGGGCAAGGATACCGCCTGACGCTCCAGGCGACCAGCAATTTCCTTGCCAATAGGCGGCGAACGGGGAATTCAATCCGCAGCCCGGCCAAGGCCATCGTCACGCGGGGCTCCATGCCGCCCGAAAACTGTGGCTGGCCGGTGGATACAAGCCGACAAACCTGGAAGGACCACGCAATACCGTGAACCAGGCCGACACACCTTCGACTGAGTCGAAAGGGCCGCGCTCGCCCAACCCCAGCCGAAATTGGCGCGTCGATTTCGAATCGGTCCTGCCTTGGAAGAACACCATCACCTTGTTCGGCTTGTTCCTGGTGGCGGTGGCTGCCTGTCTGCTGCTGACCTTCGGTCTGTTCAGCGTCTTCAACCCCGCTTCCAACCCCTACTTCGACATCGTGGGCTTCATGGTGCTGCCGGGCGTGTTTGTGGTCGGGCTGGTCATCTGTCCCATCGGAGTGGTGGTCCGCCGCTGGCGAAACCGCCGGGCCGGCTCGCCCCGGGTCATGTCGTCCCGGTCAGCCCTGGTCTTTTTGGGAACCTCATTCTTCCTGGTGCTCCCTATCCTGGGCATGAGCGGATATGAGGGCTATCATTACACCGAATCTACGCAGTTTTGTGCCAAAGTATGTCATGCCGTGATGGAGCCGCAGGCATCAACCTATCAACATTCCCCCCACGCCCGAGTCTCCTGTGCCCAATGCCACATAGGTTCCGGGGCAAGCTATTTCGTCAAGTCCAAGCTCTCCGGCGTGCGGCAGGTCTTGGCTGTGCTGGGCGACACGTTTTCGCGCCCCATCCCGCCGGCAATCACCGCCCTGCGCCCCGCCCAGTATACCTGCGAGCAGTGCCACTGGCCGCAGAAGTTCTTCGGCAACCAGCTCAAGTCCATCACTCACTTCTCGCCGGACGAGCAGAATACTCGCCGGGAGGTCCACGTGCTGCTTAAGACCGGCGGGGCGGACGACACGCTGGGACGCAGAGAAGGCATCCACATGCATATGCTGGCCCCCATCGAATACGTGGCCGGCGACGATTTGCTGCAAGAGATTCCTTGGGTCCGTTACGTAGACATGACCGGTCACGAACACATCTACCGTAGCGACGGGAAGCCGGCCTCGTCCCCGCCGCCACCGGGGTTAGTGCGCAAGTTGGACTGCATGGACTGCCACAACCGTGCCGCCCACAGTTTTCGGCCGCCCGACGAAGCAGTTGATCTGCAGTTGGACGTGAAGCGAATCGACGCCACCTTGCCGTTCATCAAGCGCGAAGCCGTGGCGGCGCTGAGTCACCCTTTCCCAGATAAACCCACCGCCCACGCCGAGATCGAACGGGCGATTCGGGATTTCTACCGGCAGAGCTATCCCCAGGTTTGGGAGCAAAGGGCCGATGCCGTCAACCAGGCCATTGAGACCATCCAGGGCATCTATGCCCGCAACTTCTTCCCCGAGATGAAAGCCGACTGGCGGACTTATCCCAACAACATCGGCCATCGCAACTCTCCCGGTTGCCTCCGCTGTCACGACGGCCTGCACGTCAACGAATCGACCCGGACGCTCAGTTCCGATTGCAACATTTGCCACACGTTTTTCAACGAACCACGGGACGGAAACGGCCTGGTGGAAGGCGAATTCGACCACGCCTTGCGCATCCACAACCGGTGGGACGGCCTGGGCCCCCACAGCCAATTGAGGTGCAATCAATGCCATACCGGCGGGCCGCTCCCGCTGTGCGGCAGTTGCCACCAATCCGGGGAATGGCTCAA
>JBHHVM010000453.1:0-3178 GCA_046754265.1 Phycisphaerae bacterium | reverse complement strand
ACGTCGAGGTAGGCCAGGGAGGCCACATCGAATGGCAGCAACTGCCCGGCGAAGTCACCGATGACGTGGATTTGTGCTACTGGACGGCCTGCATGGAGGATTCCAGCCACGTCACCGTTGATCCACAGGGTCGAGCTGCCCTTGTTCGAGATTCGACCGTCGACGTTGCCGCCGACGAAGATGCGTACAATACCGTCGCCCTCGACGGATCCATCGGCTGTAACATCGCCGCCGATCACAACCTCGCCGTGCCCCGAAAGGGTGAGGGTCGAATCGAGGTCTCCATAAATGTGGACCATTCCCCCGCCGCCTATCGTCACGTCCGCCTGACAATCGCCCGTCACCAGCACCGTGGCTTTGTTCAACCCATCGCGGGCCTCAGTCAGGTCACCGTCCGCCCGAACCGTCCAGGTCCCTGTGGATAGCCACCCGCTCTGCCAATGCTGACTTGAACTGAAAAGCGACATGTCCGTGACCACATCAAAGTAAGTCGCCGCAAGCACAACGTCATTCCAGCGCCGTTTGAGCACCTCCAGCCGGGCTCCCTCATCTCGACTGGCAGCCAGGTCCTGTTCATGCTGCACGTTATCCAGTGAATAGGCTGTCGTTGGACGTACCGCAGAACCGCTGTCCTGAAACGCTGCCGGGTCACGCGGCCAAGCGCGTTCGACCACTGCAGGCGCGCGATTGGCAGCCCTAAGCTCACCCTGAACCATGCTGGCCTCTCGGGCTTCATCCACCCGGCCAGCTCTGACAAGCTCATCTGCCACAAAGTGAAGCAAGAGTCTCAAGACGGGTGAATCGGGGGTCTCGCGCTTAAGCTCGTCATAGAGCTCAAGATTTGCGGCGTCTTCACCGACGTAGTGATTGAGGGCGGCCAACTCCATCAAATCGAATAGGTAGCGGTGCGTACCCTTTGTCTTATCCGCCCGCAGCTCTGCGGCGTCGCGTCGCTCCTGAAGCGCCTCCAGTGCCGGTGGATATTTCTTGCCCAGTTCTGCGATTTGAGCCGAGAGAAACGAGATTCGCGCTCCCCTGAAGGAGGGGCTCTCCTTGGCCCCTTCGTCATAACACCAAAGCAGTTTGGCAAGCGCCTCTTCGTCCTGACCGTCCTTGGCCAGCTCGCGGGCCTGCTCCATGACCTGCATCGGGTCCGCGTCCTGCTCGACCTGCCCAAGCGATGGCACGACAGCCAACGTAACACCCACCAGAATATGCGATAGTGCGTACATGACAGGCTCCCTTCACCGGATTCGTGGCCCGCAACCGAGAGAGGCACCCATCATACCGGGTGCGGGGGCCGGTGCAAAACTCGGCTCAACCCGCCGCCAACCCTCTCCTACACTGAACCAATGCACTCTGGGGCTTGCAAACTTGCCGGACCGCCGGTATCTGTGCCGCGATGCGATGGACTCAATACTTCATTCCGACCACCAAAGAGGTCCCCGCCGACGCCGTGGTGCCGTCCCATCGGCTCATGGTCCGCGCCGGGATGATCCGCCAGATCACAGCCGGGGCCTACGCATACCTGCCGCTGGGCCACCGCGTCCTCCAAAAGGTCACCGCCATTGTCCGCCAGGAGATGGACCGGGCCGGCGCCGTCGAGCTCACCATGCCCGCCATGCACCCCATCGAGCTATGGCAAGAATCGGGCCGGGTCGAAGCGATGGGCGACGTGCTTATCCATCTGCCCGACCAGCCCTGGCGCAAAGGCACCGTGCTGGGCCCCACCCACGAAGAGGTCATCACCGAGATCGCCCGGGCCTATCTGCAAAGCTATAAGCAGTTGCCCATCACGCTCTATCAGATTCAAACAAAATTCCGCGACGAGCAAAGGCCCAAGAGCGGCGTCCTGCGCACCCGCGAGTTTTTGATGAAGGACGCCTATTCCTTTGACTTGAATCCCGAAGGGTTGGACCAATCCTTTCAGAAGATGTTCGACGCCTATTGCCGCATCTACCAGCGCTGCGGCCTGCCCTACGTGGTGGTCGAAGCGGAATCCGGGGCCATGGGCGGCAGCGCCTCGGTCGAGTTCATGGTCGCCTCCGACGCGGGCGAGGACATTCTGGTTCGCACGCCGGACGGCTCGTACCATGCCAATCTCGAAAAAGCTCAGCCGGCGCCGCTTCTTGACACCGGCGGCGACGGTCAACAGCCACTCGAGGAAATCCACACGCCGGGCAATTCCACCATCGAGCAGGTCTCAGCCCTGCTGGCGTGCCAACCGGCTGACATGATCAAGACCATCCTCTATCAGGTCGACGGCAAACCGCTCGTAGCCCTGGTGCGCGGCGATCACACCGTCCATGAGGGCAAGCTGGCCGCCGCAGCCGGGGTGCCCCGGGTCGAGCCGGCCACACCCGAACAAATCCGCCAGTGGACCGGCGCCGAGGTCGGCTTCGCCGGACCGGTCGGGCTCAAAGCCCGGACCATCGCCGACCAGGCGGTCACCGTCATGCACAACGCGATCACCGGGGCCAACAAGACCGACTACCACATCAAAGGCGTCAACCTTGGCCGGGATTTCCAGATCACCGAGTCAGCCGACATTCGCTACGCCGTCGAAGGCGACAAGGCCGCCGATGGACAACCTCTGATCTTCGAGAAGTGCATGGAGGTTGGCCATGTGTTCAAGCTCGGCACCAAGTACACCGAGTCGATGAAGGCCCACGTCTTGGACGAGAACGGCAAGAGCCGCCCGATGATCATGGGCTGCTATGGCATCGGGTTGAACCGCATCATGGCCGCCGCCATCGAAGCCAGTCACGACGAGGGCGGCATCCGCTGGCCCATGGCCCTGGCGCCCTTCACGGTATTGATCGTGGCCCTGGACGTTCGCAACGAGCAGGTCATGGCGGTGGCCAACAAGCTATACGCCGAGCTGCGGGCCGACGGAGCCGACGTCCTGCTCGACGACCGCGACGCCCGCCCGGGCTTCAAGTTCAAGGACGCCGACCTGATCGGCATCCCCATCCGCGTAACGGTCGGCAAAAAAGGGTTGGCCGACGGCGTCATCGAAGTCAAGCAACGCAGCCAGCCCGACGTAACCAAGCTATCCCCGGATAACGCCCTCGCCCGAATCCGCGAGCTTGTCACCGCGGGGTAGAAGGCTGTGTCGTAAAGTCTGTACCGGCGGGCGCCTCGCCCGCCATTCCCCAGGAAACCGACCGCAACCGCG
>JBHHVM010000452.1:0-3183 GCA_046754265.1 Phycisphaerae bacterium | reverse complement strand
CGGTCTCGAATTGTCCCGTCGCTTCCGGGCCCTAAAAGTCTGGATGATCCTGAAAATCCGCGGCACCGACGCCCTGGCTGGCGCCATCCAACGCAACATCGACCTGCGCCGTTATCTCGACCAACGTATTGCCGCCGAGCCGGACCTCGAACCGCTCGGTTCCGAACTGAGCATCGCTTGTTTTCGCTTCCGACCGCCTCAAGTCCAACCGGACATGGACCTGAACGACTTAAACCGTCGGATTCTCGAATCCGTCATCCCTAAAGGCCGAGTCTTCATGTCTCCGACCGAATTGGAAGGCCGATACGTCCTGCGCGTTTGCATCGTCAACTTCCGGACCCGCCCCCAACACATCGACCTGCTGGTGAATGAGGTCCTCCAAGCGGGGCGACAATTGACCCGAACCAGTTGATTCCCACCGTTCGCACCAGAGGACCCCGATATGATCCAGCCGACTGACCCGAGTCAAAGGAACCGAGTGACCAAGATTGCGCTCCGAACGACATGGCTTGGCACTCTAATCTGGACGATCCTCCTGCCGGGCGTGTCTCTAGGCCAATCGCCAACCCCAACGCCCAAAACCCGCCTGGTCCTTCTTGGCACCGGCACGCCCAATCCCGACCCCGACCGCTGGGGGCCTGCGCTGGCCATCGTGGTTAACAAACAAGCCTACCTCGTCGATTGCGGTCCGGGCGTCGTTCGCCGGGCCGCAGCCGCTCGACGCGCTGGCATCGGCGCATTGGCTGCCCACAAACTCACCCACGTCTTCATCACGCACCTGCACTCTGACCACACTTTGGGCTATCCCGACCTGATCTTCTCGCCCTGGGTGTTGAATCGAAACGTGCCCCTCGAAGCATTCGGCCCGCCCGGTCTGGGTGACATGACCGATCACCTGCACCAAGCCTACCAACAGGACGTTCGCATGCGCATCGAAGGCCTGGAAGGCGCCAACCCCCGGGGCCATCGAGTCAACGTCCACGAAATCCAACCGGGCCTGGTCTTTGAAGATCAAAACGTGCGCGTGGTGGCATTTCAGGTTCGCCACGGGTCCTGGAAGCACGCCTACGGCTATCGCTTCGAGACGGCCGACCGCGTCATCGTTGTCTCCGGCGACACCGCCCCCTCCGAGAACCTGGTCAAACACGCCAAAGGCTGCGACCTGCTGGTCCACGAAGTCTATTGCCAGGCGACTTTCGACCGCAGACCCCCTCGGTGGCAGCGCTACCACGCCTCGTTCCACACCTCCACCGTCCAACTGGCCGAGATCGCCAACCGCGTCCAGCCCAAGCTACTGGTCCTGACCCACCAGCTTCTATGGGGCGCTACGCCGCAACAAATGCTGGCCGAAATCACCTCGCGCTATAAGGGTCCGGTCCGCTTCGGAAATGATCTGGACGTCTATTGACCGGTTGGACCGTTCGGCCGAACGACGACCGTACCGCTCTTGATGACCACCACCGGTCGCCGCAACGTGCCCAAGTCATTCAGCGGGTTGGCCCGCACCGCGATCAAATCAGCTGCGTACCCCGTTTCGACCGCGCCCAGATCCGACCGGCGCCCCAACACGCCCGCGGCTGTCACCGTCGCCGCTCGAAGGGCTTGCAGCGGTTTCATCCCATACTCGACCATCAACTCGATCTCACGAGCGTTGTCACCGTGCGAAAAGACCCCCGCGTCACTGCCGCACGCAATCGTCACGCCGGCTTCCAGGGCGATCTTCATCATCCGCT
Organism: Phycisphaerae bacterium; assembly: GCA_046754265.1. GTDB lineage: Bacteria > Planctomycetota > Phycisphaerae > UBA1845 > UBA1845 > OFTM209. The sequence continues at coordinate 1,450 of JBHHVM010000452.1, read as the reverse complement.
TGGCTTCGACGATCCCGGGATGATCCTTCTCACCGGGGTTCCACCCGCCGTATCGAGCCATCGCTTCGGAAGCTGCCAGGGTCGGACACAAGACTACGCTCCGTTCAACCATCAAAGCCGCCACCTCAGCCGTCAGCCCGCTTCCGTGTTCGATCGTCTGCATACCGGCCAACGTCGCCCGCCGCATCCCCTCAGCCGTGTTGGCATGGGCGGCCACCGGCACCCCTGCGCTACGGGCTTCGTCAATGATCGCTTCGAGTTCCGCCATGGAAAAGGTCGGCGTCGACGGGTCGCCGGGCCTGCGCCGATAGTCGGCATACACCTTGATCCAGTCGGCCCCGGCTGCGATCTGTTCTCGAACCGCCCGCCGGCAACTGGCCGGTCCGTCGGCCACCTGGGCCCCTTTGGGCATCACCCACCGCGGATCGAACCCAGCCGGTCCATACCCTCCGGTGGTCACCAGCGCTCGAGTCACCGCATAAATGCGAGGCCCCGCCATGACACCCTGGGTCACCGCATCGCGCAGGGCCACGTCGGCATACCCGGCCCCCTCGGTCCCCAGGTCGCGGATGGTCGTAAACCCGGCCTGCAAGGTCGCCCGGGCGGCGCCCACCGCCCGAATGGTGCGAAGCCCCAACGACTCTTTGAGCACCTGATCGTTCCAGGCGGCTTCGTCGTAGGGGTGCAGCAGCAAGTGCGTGTGCAAATCGATCAACCCCGGCATCAACACCAGTTCGGAAAGATCCAGCGTGACGGTTTCTGCCGGTAACTTGGTGGTGGCGGCCACGTTACGACCCACGATTCCGATCCGACCGGCCGTGATAAACACGTCCTGGCCTTGGCCCAGTTGGCCGGTGGTCACGTCCAATAGGCGTGCCCCGGTCAGCAACAAAGGCCTACCCATCGGCTCGCCGCCGACCAGGGCTGCGCTCAACGCGACGATGCATCCAGCCATCGATCGAATCATTATCCTAATCCAATCATCTCGAAAATCGTTGAAATGAATCGGCTGGCTGACCGCCCAAACCGGGCCTACTTCACCGAATCCCGCCCGGTACATCCCCACGCTGTCGATAGTATGGCGATTACTAATAGCAGGCCGCCGACGGGGACCAGCACGATGCCCATACCCGGGTCTCCGCTGTGGATAAAAAGACCGCCCAGAAAAAACCCGACCGGCAACAGCAGCGTCGCCCCTCCCAGCGACAGCGACACCAACTGGCGCTGACGCCCCGACCCCGACGGCAACAACCGCACCGTAGCACCATAGGCGATATGGATCACGGCCAGCAACGTGCCGTGTGCGTGGCACAGCGTCCACATTAGCCGCCGGGTCTGGTTGTCCACGTCCAAGTAAAAGCGTACCTTGAACCCGTGCAAACTCTCCAACACCAGACCCATAACCACAAACAACAGCAGCGACCACCACCCGAAGCATAGATGACGGCGG